>PWIY01000103.1 GCA_003560215.1 Bacteroidales bacterium
ATGAAAACGGGGGCATTGTTCAGGGTGCCCGGGCACTGTCACTGGATGAGGTAGAACCGGATACAGACTATGTATTGGTAATATCATCGGTAGCTGGTGCCTGGCGTTACATCATCGGGGATACAATCCGGTTTACCGATACAAAGCAATCGGAAATTGTGATCACCGGACGGACAAAACACTTTCTCAATGTGGTGGGATCCCAGTTGTCGGTCATTCAGATGAACAACGCCATGCGCCAGATGGAAGACACCTTCGGGCTGAAAATCCCGGAGTTTACTGTAGCTGCCGTAAGGCCGGAGCAGGATTACATACACCACTGGTATATCGGAGCTGAAGGTCATGCCAGTGAAAAAGATCTGGCCAGAGAGCTTGACAATGCTTTAAAAGAGACCAACAAAGCCTATGCAATGGCTCGCACAAAAGCCCTCCGGGATGTCAGAGTCACACTCACCAGCCCTGATACCTTTTACGCATGGGTCGAACAAAATAAAGCCAAAGGCGGTCAGGTTAAAGTTCCCCGTGTAATGAAAGCCGAAGAATTTTCTGAATGGCAAAAGTTTGCGGAAAGATACAAACACTGACCGATATGCTGGTTACCACTTAGACCGGCCGGGGAACCCCTTGAACTTTGTTTCTGTTTTTTGTTTTGTTTTTTATATTAAACGTTATATTTTTATGACGTATTAATATAAACCAAACAAAACTGATATGAAAACAAAGTCCATCGGAGACGGAATATGGGTCAGGGAAACCCGTCGCCTGCGGCTGATCCCTTACGGCAGCATCACCCATGTACATTACAGCAATGGCTTATCTGTTGTCTGTATGGGGAAAGAGATCCTGAAAAAACTAACCACCCCCCTGAATGGTCTGGAGAAAAAAATGCCGGAAAACCTTTTCTTCAGAACCCATCGAAACTACATTATCAATAAAACCTACGTCAGCAATTATGCCCCGGAAGGCACGGTCAGCCTCAAGTCAGGGGAAAAGATTGTCCCGGTTGCCAGGAGAAGGAGAAGGTCTTTGGAAAACTTTCTTTCATCCTGAACAATACAAATCCAAAACTGATCACCTCTCCCCGTATTAATTAAAAAATCTGAAATCATGGATACACATGAAGAATTAAAAGAACTGATCACCGCCAAGCAGGACATTGATTATGCTTTTTTGTTTCATGGTTACACCATTCTTGTAATGAAGAACGGAGCGAACGAGGTGGTTGATTTACCTCTTTCTGCAATAGAAACAGCCCTGACAGACCGTTTCTTTTTCCGAATACACCGTTCATTCCTGGTAAATCTCAGACGGGTCCGGGAAATGGAGATCAAAAACAACCGCCTGCTGATTCGCATCCGCGGGCATGAACTGCCGGTTGCCCGGCGTCGCAAAAGGCAACTCCTCGATTTGCTGGGTGCGGTAAATTAAAACTATACAAAGCATCTTTTCAGCACTCCGGATTCATTTCTTTTTAGCTTTAACTTGTATATTCTCCAATTTATCAATAAATTTAGGGTGGGAATTAAGTTACACCCGCCCGCGGAGGCCTGATTTTTCAGGTATTTTTAAATTGGGAAAGAAGGCGGATTCCCCCTGTACGGCCACATTTTTTATCTACATAAAAACAGGAGGGTATCACCATGAAAAACTCACCAGAACAACACACAAAAGTCCCGGAGAAAAAATATCTGTACACAGGGGTTCTTCTGCTAATTTTTTTCTTGCTGCAATGGATCCCCATTTCCCAGGCGGGTGTTACCTCCAGGGATAACAACTCAGCAAACACTGAAATTATTGCCGGGTTATCTGCCTCCGGAAAGCTGGTTGACACCACTGCACTAAATGAGCAGTGGCCTGAAGATGATCCAATGACCTATGATGTCGACGCCAGGGCAGCATTGGGAACTGCCTCTGTGCTGATTGACCGTTATCTGCAGCATGCATTGACTTCTTTACGGCTTATTGCCGGAAGTCCGGCCACAAGAAGCGGGATATGGCCGGAGATCAGGCCCGGACTGATCACACTCCGCGATGCCATTCCGGGAGCAGCCCTTTACATTGAACCTGACGGGGGTTATTACAGTGTTGATGAAGGCTATACAGGGCTAAACCTGTCAGACCGTGAATACTTTAATGCACTTTTCAACGGAGAGGAAATTCACGGTTCACTGATCTACAGCCGCTCAACCGGGAAACAATCTGTCCTGATGGCAGTCCCTGTCTTTGAAGGAGACGAGGTTACCGGTGCTGTTGCCATTTCCATTTTTCTTGATGAGTTTCAGCAATTGATCAGTGATGCATTGAACCTGGATGAAGATTATCTATGGTATGTACTTGATGAAGAAGGCACAACAGTACTGCATCCACGAACCGATTTCGTATTCATGAATCCCACTGCAGAAGGGAGCCCTTCCCTGCGTCACGCCGTAGAAACAATCCTTGACCGTTCCCATGGATACACATCCTATATTTTCGCGGGCAGAAACACCCATATTCTCTTCACCCGGGTACCCTTCAATGACTGGCGGGTAATCCTTGGAAAAATCGGTGAAAGATCGGATGATCATTACATGCCTGAAGCCAGCGAAATACTGGTAAACCTTCGGGAGACCCTTTCAGAAGAACTGACCAGAATGGATCAGCAGCTTGACGAGGCAGTCGCTTCTTTCAACGGACAAATTCCACAGGAACATGTGGTCAGGGATACCTTCAGAAGGCTTTACCAGGATAACCCCTATATCGTAAAATGCGCCCTCATAGATGCAGAAGGAGTAATGATGTATGTGGAGCCATCCGAATTTCACCCCTCGGAAGGCTCACACACCCGGAATCAGGAGGATTATTTCCTCATGCAAAAGAACAGGGCCCCCATGCTCAGCAGTTCCTTCCTGTCAGCAGAAGGTTTTGACGCAGTCAGTCTGCAACACCCGATCATTGACGGGGATGGTGAGTTTCATGGTTCCGTAAGCCTGCTGATCAGGCCGGACGTAATGGTTGAAGAACTTGCTACACCATACATCGCCGAAACAATGTATGAGCCGTGGATCATGGAGCCGGAAGGCCGTATTATCTTTGACAAGGCCCTTGAAGGGACCGGCAGGATGCTTTTCCTGGACTACAGGTATGAGGGGCCGCAGAGCCTGCTGGAACTGGGTGATGCCATTGCAGAGAAACCACATGGGACCGGAGATTACATTTACCAGCGTCCCGAGGATGATCACCGAATGGTACGGATGGCTGTCTGGGACACCATCCGCCTCCATGATGCAAGATGGAGGGTAATTATTTCATATGCTCCCTACTAAATTGTTACTTAAAGAACAGGATTCTCCAAAACTTAAAATGAAAGCCCTGCCAAGAAAAATTAAAACACAAACCATTAAAAACAGGTCTGTTAACCGGGCAATCTATTGGGTATTGCCGGGGTTGTTTCTGCTGGCTTCCTGCATGCGTTTTCTGCTTTCAGTTGACTATTCTGAAACAAGCACCCAGAAGGTGGCAGACAGGCATCTGAGTAATGAAGAATATGCCGCCAGACTCGAGGCCGACGGTTGGCCGGTTAAAGAATTGAATACCGCTGTTGATCATCAATACCTGGATGACGAAGAAAAGAATCTGGTGCTCGCCCACAACCTGGTAAGGTATGACCCCGAAAAATTTGCCCGGTTGTATGTAACAGAATATATTACATATTTTGAAGGCAGGGAATTTCATTACCCGGGCGGAGATGTCATTATGAAGACCGAAGAGGGGGCTGAACCTGCAAAAGAACTTTACTGGGAGTTAATGAACGCAGAACCCCTGGGGATTTTGTTTCCCTCGGAGGGGCTGCATAAATCGGCAGTATCTCACGCCGACTATCTTGTGCGGAATGAGACCAGGGGCCATGCCGGTCAGGGTGGCCTGAGGGCAAGGATTGAAAGAGAGGGTGAATGGGAACAACAGATCGGAGAGAACATCGCCTATGGCAGTTTCTCGCCCCATGACGCCCTGATGTACATGCTGATCAACGACAAAGTTGAGGACAGGACACACAGACAAAACATCCTGAGTCCCGGATTCCGCTTTATCGGGGTGGCCATGGATTATCATCCCCTGTTCCCGGATGGAGAGATCTATGTCATCAACTACGCTTTCTATTTCAGGGAATCCCAGTCAGGTAACCGCAGGAACCAGCAGATAAGAAGCCGAACCCGGCCGATCCATGTATGGGATTAATATTCCAGCAAATCCCTGGCCGCAGTTTTAATCTTTTCCATAGACGGCAGAATGGCTGCTTCGAGATTCTTATGAAAACCCACCGGTGTGAATGCAGAACCTACACGTTTAACCGGTGCATCCAGGTATTCAAAAACTTCACTGGTGATCTGGGCGGCAAGTTCTCCGCCAAAACCGGCAAAAACTTTGTCCTCATGGACGATCAGGGCGCGGCTGGTCTTCTTTACCGATGCCAGAACGGCTTCCGAATCCAGCGGTATGAGTGACCTTAAGTCAATTACTTCGATCTCTTTTCCGGTCTCCTCAGCAATTTTATCGGCCGCCTGCAAACTCAGGTGGGTTGTATTGCCATAGGTGACAATGGTGAGATCGCTGCCCTCTCTTCTGACCCTGGCTTTACCGAAAGGAACCTCAAAATCATCCGGAACAACAGTTTCAGCCACCTTTGCATTGTAGAGGGCTTTGGGCTCAAGAAACAAAGTGGGGCCTTTGGAGCGCATGGATGTTCTTAATAAACCCGCGGCATCATCCGCAAAAGAGGGGTACACAACCCTGATACCCGGGAAGGTTGTAAGTGCTCCCTCAGTGGTCTGGGAGTGGTACAAACCCCCTCCGATGTAGCCTCCGGAGGCAAGCCTGATGGTCACATTGGGCGAAAACTGTCCATTGCTTCGCCAGTAATCATGGGTCATTTCCACGTATTGTTCCATGGCCGGCCAGAAGTAATCGGCAAATTCAGCCCCTTCAATCACCACGCGGATCTTCTCATTAAAGCGGGTCATTCCGTTGGCGGTTCCCACAATAAAATCTTCGGCAATGGGCGCATTGAACACCCGCTCAATGCCAAATTCCTGTTGCATGCCTTTGGTTACATTGAAAATGCCACCCTTTTCTTTGTATGCCACATCCTGACCCCATATATAGGTATCCGGATTATGACGGAATTCCGCTTTCAGGGTTTCATTCAGTGCTGTGATCAGCTTTTTCTTCTCCCCTTCCGCGTTATGAATTCCTTCCGGGTATTTCTCCGGTTTATAAGGTTCAGGAAGCACATGGTCATAAATCGATCCGGGATCCGGGTCAGGCTCTTTCATGATTTTCTTATGGGCATCGGTAATCAGCTTCCCCACCTCCTTGTCAATTTCCTTCTGCTCCTCCTTCGACATGATGTTATTATCCTCAAGCAACTTCTGGATCTTACCGACAGGATCATTGGCCCTTACACAGTGCAACTCGGCTTCATCCCTGTAAAGGTCGTGCCTGTCGCTGTTCGAGTGAGATCCGATACGAACCACACTGGCATGAACGATAACCGGCTCTCCCACTTCAAGCACATGCTTCCGTGCTTCCCACATCGCATTCATTGAACTGAGTACATCCTTGCCATCGCAGTGAATGATCCGGAGGTTCTTGAATCCGGAAAAATTGTCGGCAGCTTTTCTGTTGGCTGTCTGATCCTTTTTTGGTACGGAAATTCCATATCCGTTATCCTGAAACACAAAGATCACCGGTAGTTTTTCATTGCTGGCTCCATTGACAGCTTCGTAAACATACCCCTCCGAAACGGAAGATTCACCCTGGGAACTGATGGCCACCCCTTTGTGTCCGTACTTTTTCATGGCCCTGGCCACTCCCACCGCATGCAGGGTGTGGTTGCCCGTGGCGGA
>PWIY01000198.1 GCA_003560215.1 Bacteroidales bacterium
CCAGAATAGTTGGTTCGAGCTGTCTATCCACCGGAAATAATCCTCTTTTTCATAGGCTCTGAAGCCGAGTAAAGTATTTATGATATCATGGGCAATTTCATCCGGGGTCAGCTCGCCCGTATACATATCAAACTGTGATTCTCCAAGCGTTTTTGTTTTGGCCACAAATAAGGGGAAAAGCTGTTCCGGTTTGCCGGCCCATTTGCGCACCTCACCAGCCAAAAAACCAAGGTGATGCTTCCAGCCGTTGAACATGACCGGTGCTTTTGTGCAGCTGATGGTTTTAACCATTGATCCCATTTCCGTTGCTCATCTGATTAGCCAAAGTTAATATTATGCAAATATACTGGCATTGTATCAAAATGCAGAACTTTCTGTGCATATCAGTACATTTTTTCGGACATTTGTAACGTTTTTTAATAATCATGAAATGAGTGAAGATAAGAAGATCATATTTTCCATGGTCGGGGTAAGCAAGGTATTTCCTCCCGGCAATAAACAGGTGCTGAAAGACATTTACCTCTCTTTTTATTACGGCGCCAAAATCGGAATCATCGGACTGAACGGATCCGGAAAATCCACGCTGATGCGAATCATAGCCGGTGAAGAAAAGTCTTACCAGGGCGAAGTTGTTTTCTCTCCGGGTTATTCAGTGGGTCACCTTCCGCAGGATCCGGTACTTGATCCCGCCAAAACGGTCAGGGAGATCGTTCAGGAGGGGGTTCAGGAAGTGGTTGACATCCTGAATGAATATGAGGAGGTGAACATGAAGTTTGCCGAACCTATGGAAGATGAGGAGATGACCAAACTGATTGAACGCCAGGGTGAGCTTTCCGATCTGATTGAGCAGCACGGGGGATGGGATCTTGACAGCAAACTGGACCGGGCCATGGATGCACTGCGCTGCCCTGATCCTGATACTTCCATCGCCCATTTGAGTGGGGGGGAACACAGGAGGGTGGCCTTATGCCGCCTGTTGTTGCAGGAACCGGATATTTTATTGCTGGATGAGCCCACCAACCACCTGGATGCGGAAAGTGTTGACTGGCTGGAGCAACATCTGAAACAGTATAAAGGTACGGTGATTGCAATCACACACGACCGGTATTTCCTTGATAATGTGGCAGGCTGGATACTGGAACTTGACAGGGGCGAAGGCATTCCATGGAAGGGTAATTACTCTTCCTGGCTGGAGCAGAAAACAAAGCGCCTGGAAATGGAGGAAAAAGCAGAGAGCAAACGGCGCAAAACCCTTGAAAGGGAGCTGGAGTGGGTGCGTATGTCTCCCAAAGGCAGACGCGCCAAAGGCAAGGCCAGGCTGAACTCCTATGAAAAAATGCTCGGGGAGGATGTGAAGCAAAAAGAAGAACGGCTGGAGATCTTTATTCCGGACGGCCCCAGGCTTGGAGATAAAGTCATTGAAGCAGAAGGTGTCAGTAAAGCTTTCGGGCAAAACCTGCTCTTTGAAAATTTGAGTTTTGCACTGCCTCCCGCGGGAATCGTGGGAATCATTGGCCCCAATGGTGCAGGAAAAACCACCTTATTCCGTATGATGATGGGGCAGGTGTTGCCGGATGAAGGTCAATTTAACCTCGGAGATACCGTGAAAATTGGCTATGTGGATCAGGCCCACGCTGATATTGATCCGGAAAAAACCGTATGGGAAGTCATTTCGGGTGGCCATGATATGATCAATCTGGCGGGCCGGCAGATGAACAGCCGTGCCTATGTGGCCAGGTTTAATTTCACCGGAGTGGATCAGGGAAAAAAATGCGGCGTATTATCCGGTGGTGAGAGAAATCGTCTGCATCTTGCCATGACGTTGAAAAGTGAAGCGAATGTGATTTTGCTTGACGAGCCCACCAATGACATTGATGTGAATACCCTTAGGGCACTGGAAGAAGGACTTGAGAGTTTTGCCGGATGTGCGGTGATCATTACCCACGATCGTTGGTTTCTGGACAGGATTGCCACCCACATACTGGCTTTTGAAGGAGATTCACAGGTTTATTTTTTTGAAGGGGGATATTCCGATTACGAGGAGAACAGAAAAAAACGCCTGGGAGATATTACTCCCCGGCGCATCAAATATCGCAAACTTAAAACTGATTAAGTCTTATTTTTAAATCTTATTCAATAATGACAGATACCGGTAAGCTAAAAAAGATCGCAACCCAGGTCAGGCGTGACATACTGCGCATGGTTTTTGAGGCCCGGTCATGGCATCCCGGAGGCCCGCTCGGGGCCACCGAACTGCTGACTGCATTGTACTTCAGGGTGCTGAAACACGATCCAAGAAACTTCACGATGGAAGGGGAGGGGGAAGATTTGTTTTTTCTGTCCAATGGTCATTTATCCGCCGGCTGGTACAGTGTGCTTGCGCGCAGTGGTTACTTTTCGACGGAAGAGCTTAGTACCTTCAGGCGCATTGATTCGCGGCTGCAGGGGCATCCGGCCACCGAGGAAGGACTGCCGGGGGTGAGGGTTGCCAGTGGTTCTCTCGGACAGGGGTTGAGTGTGGCCTGTGGAGCTGCACTGGCCAAAAAACTAAATGGAGATGACCGTCTGATATATTGCCTGATGGGCGACGGGGAGCAGCAGGAAGGCCAGGTATGGGAAGCAGCCATGTTTGCGGCAGGCAGAAAAATTGACAACCTGATCGGTATCATTGATTATAACGGACAGCAGATTGACGGAGCTGTGAATGATGTCATGCCGCTGGGGGACTTAAAGGCCAAATGGGAAGCTTTTGGCTGGCGGGTTCTTGAAATGGAAGGGAACAACATGGAGGCTGTTCTTGACGGGCTGGAGCAGGCCCGCTCGCTGTGTATGAAAGAAGAGCCGGTGATGATCCTGATGCATACCGAGATGGGCTATGGCGTGGACTTCATGATGGGAACCCATGAATGGCACGGGAAACCGCCAAATGAAGAACAGTTTGAGCGTGCCATTTCGAACTTTGAAGAAACCCTGGGAGATTATTAACACACGATTGGTCAACCATTATTAAAATCGACTTATGAAGGCGTATACATATAAAGAGAAAAAGGATACCCGTTCGGGTTTTGGTTCCGGACTGCTTGAGCTCGGGCATAAAAATCCTGATGTGGTGGGGCTTTGCGCAGACCTTACCGGATCTTTGAAGATGAACGATTTTCAGGATGAGTTTCCTGACCGTTTCTTCCAGATTGGAATTGCTGAGGCAAACATGATGGGGGTGGCTGCCGGTCTGGCTACAGGGGGAAAGATCCCTTATACAGGAACCTTTGCCAATTTCAGTACGGGCAGGGTTTATGACCAGATCAGGCAATCCATTGCGTACTCTCATAAAAACGTCAAAATATGTGCTTCTCATGCAGGAATTACCCTGGGAGAAGACGGTGCAACCCACCAGATACTTGAAGACATCGGAATGATGCGGATGCTGCCCAACATGACAGTAATCGTACCCTGTGATTATAACCAGACCAGGGCTGCTACGCTGGCCATTGCCGATCACCGGGGTCCGGTTTATCTCAGGTTCGGTCGCCCGAAAGTTCCGAATTTTACGGCACCGGATCAGGATTTTATAATCGGGAAAGCGGTGGTGATGAATCAGGGGAGTGATGTAAGTATATTTGCGACCGGTCACCTGGTGTGGGAAGCCGTTGAGGCAGGGCAGGCCCTGGCTTCCAAAGGGATTAGTGCAGAAATTATTAATATTCACACCATTAAACCTTTGGATGAAAATCAAGTCATACAGTCGGTAAGAAAGACTGCCTGTGCTGTAACTGCGGAAGAACATCAGGTGTATGGAGGACTGGGAGACGCCATTTCCCAGACCGTGGCGCGACACCAGCCGGTACCGGTTGAACTGGTCGGAGTAAACGATCGTTTTGGTGAAAGCGGGAAACCTGATGAACTGATGAAAAAGTTCGGGCTTTCTTCTGACAATATTGTTGACGCTGCATTGAGGGCCATTGGCAGGAAGCATGCATAACGAACAGAGAAATGCATCAATATACGGACGATGAATTGCTGGAAATGTTTCAGGAAGGGGATAATCCTGATTACGCCTTCAATCTTATTGTCCGAAAATATCAGGAACCTGTTTACTGGCATATCCGCCGTTTGGTGATCAGTCATGACGATGCCAATGATGTTGTGCAGGATGTGTTTGTCAAAGCATGGAAAGGCCTTCACAAATTCCGGAAAGATTCAGCCCTTTACACCTGGCTTTATCGCGTGGCTACCAATGAAGCCCTGTCATTCCTGAAAAAACGAAAACTGCGCTATTATCTGCCCCTTGTTGATGTTTCCCGGCAACTGGAGGAAACCATGGAGTCTGATGTGTATTACGAAGGATCTGAAATGGAAAAACAGGTGCAGAAAGCCATTTTGTCGCTGCCGGAAAAACAAAGGGCTGTGTTTAACCTGCGCTATTATGATGAAATGAAATACGAGGATATGGCAGAAGTAATGGGCACCTCGGTGGGGGCTTTGAAAGCATCCTATCATCATGCTGTTAAAAAGATTGAGAGATATATCGGATCATGATTAAACCATTGAGTTATTTCGTTATCTAACAGGAAAACGCCCATGAACTGAGAAGTGATGCGGGATTTTATGCATAAAAACGTATCTTGGTTCCCGGTAATAACGATGGGTTAAAAACAACCCGATCATGAAAAAAGAAAAGAAACATATTATACAGCAGGAGCTTTCGGACATGGAAAGCAGTGTGCTGAACCGGCAGAACCTGAAGGGGCAGGATGGATTCAGGGTTCCGGGAGATTACTTTGAGCAGTTGCCCTCCATGGTTCAGGAAAAGTTGCTTCAGCAGCGTGGTTCCCGGAGTCCGTCTGTTGTGAGTATTCTCTACATGCGGGTTGTACCGGTTGTGTCTGCCGTAATACTTCTTGCTGCTGTTACCTTCGGGCTTTTCTTTTATGAGCGTGGGGAAACGGAATCTTACATGGCCCTGGAAGATTATCCCGAGTTGCAGTACCTGGCAGACCATTCCGATTTTGATGACAGCTTTATGATGAATGTCATTCTTGAATCTGATCTGACTTCGGATGAAATTCTCATGATGTTTGATTATGGTCTCACTGATGCCGAATTATTCGGGGATGATTTTGATGAGTATGACGAGCTGATGGAAGATATTTTTGAGCAATCACAATATTACGGGATGGAGAGCAGGTATATGTTATCCTACCTTGATTAACAATTAATCTGAAGAATCATGAACTGTTATATGGGAAAATACACTGTTGTTCGCTCCGTCACCCTTGTGCTGATGCTTTTATTTGCCTCAGCAGCTTTTGCCCAGGCGCAACGCGGGGCAAGGCAGCCCGACCGGCATGACGATGAGCGTATGAAAGCCATTGAGTCAAGGCGAACTGCCTATCTGACCAGTCAGATGTCTTTATCTTCCTCCGAAGCAGCCAGCTTCTGGCCGATTTACAATGAGTACAATGAAGAGGTGGAAAACCTTTCTGAAGAATTTCGCCAAAAGCGTGAAGAGTTGCCTGAGCCCGAAAACATGAGTGAAGAACAGGCAGAGTTGTTTCTAAAATATGAACTGGAACGTTTTGAGCAGTCTGCAGCTCTCAGAAGGGAATATACACAAAAAATGCTGGAAGTTGTTTCAGCCAGGCAAATCGCCATTCTTTTCGATGCGGAGCGGGAGTTTAACCGCATTCTTTTCCGGGAAGCCCAGCGTCGCCACCGGCAGGACAGCAGGAGCGGGGAACGGTAGGCCAAAACGGCCATCAGATCACCTCAAAGGCGTCATCCGGCAGCCATCCTGTATTGCCATCCGGCAGGCGGATTTCTGACCAATTGTTTATGCTTGTTTTTACTTCAACTTTTATCCCTTCCATCAGGATAAACAGTTCCTGTCCGTTATCTCCCGGTGCACTGCGGGCCGCCACATTGTCTTCCATTACAATGGCGTGCTGATTTTTATATGCCATTTGATATTGTTTGCCTGCTGCATAAAAGCTGATGATGATACCAATGAGCAGGAAAGCGGCGATCGCAAGAAAAAGTTTTTTGGTGGCCGGAGAACGCATGTAAAATACCATTGCCAGAGACACCGACAGAGCCAGGATCAGGAATAGGGCCGTCCAGGCCCACCCATCGGCTCGTTGTAATCCGGTAAGGGAATCCCTCCATTGCAGAATCCGGGGTTGGGGCAAGGCTTTCACCTCCAGGGGAATTCCTTCCCTGAGCAGATCAATGTTGTGCAGGATGGCATCATTTCGCGGATCAAGCCTTTTGGCCCTTTCATAATTCAGCCTTGCCATACCTGTCAATTCCAGCTGAAAGTATGCATTGCCCAGGTTGTAATTCAAAGGAGCCGACTCCATTTCCAGATCCAGAATGGCTTCGTAGTGGTCAATGGCCTGCTGATAGGCCCCATCCATATAAGCTTCGTTGGCCTTGCTGAATAAATCATCCGGCGAGGCTCCCAAGGCCGTAAGGCAGGTCAGTGTCATGAAGAACAGGAGTATGGATCGGGGCAGTGACTTCATTGTCTTAATTCTTTTTCAAGGGTCATGATGGTTTCAAAGGCTTTCTGATAGGTGTGTCCCATTGGAATATCGCTGCCGGACGGTGCAAAGCGGGCAAATTCACATGTATTGAGGCCCTCAAGAAATTTGCTTGCCAGGGTTTCGGGTACTTTTTTATCCCTGAACCTGCTTACCACATTCTCCTTGTTTAGTTTTGAAACAGGGATGTTCAGCTTGTCAGATACATACCCCCACAGCGCACGGAATACTTCGTCATAAAATGCATCTGCTTCCCCTTTCTTCATGGCAGCATTGGCTTTTCTCAATCGCTTTCCGGCAAGATTTCTGGCTTTCCTGGTCCTTTGAGTGGTGATGTCCTGCTGAAATTTTCGGTGTTTTTGCATCAAAAAGATAAACAGTGCCAGCAAGATTAGCGGGATCAGCAATAACAGATAAAATGTAAAACTTCTGAAAAATACGTACCCTACGGGCTTCCATGTTCCCCCGTCAAGGCTGATGAACCGGATATCACTGGCAAGCCTGGCGAGCGGTTGCACACCTTCCCGGTCTCTTGCTGTTGCCGGATCACCGCTTACACTGATCTCAAAAGGCCCTTCACTGAGGGTCACATAGACTTTTTTCCCGGGATCAAAAAAACTCAGTTGTATTTCAGGAATTGTAAAACTTCCTGTTTGTCTTGGAATGACAAGGTAGTCAAATGTCCGGCTGCCACTGATGCCCCCGCTGCTTCTTGTGAAATTGTCTTTCACTTCAGGGTCAAATACATCAAAATTATCAGGGAAAGCCACAGGAGGTTCTTCAAGCATTCTCAGGTTTCCCTTACCTTCTATGGTAATTGTCAGGTTGGCTGCATCATTTACTTCCAGTTGCCGGGGCTGTATTGTGGCTGACAACTCATAATGCCCCGTTGTACCCCGGAACCCGGAAGGCCTGCCTGATTCAGGAAAGGGTTGAACCCGAAGGGTCAGCGGATTGGATGCGGCCACATGTCTGACGGTTCTGAATGAATCAAAGGGTGAACCCCTGAAAAAATCATCAAAAAAACTTCCCGGTCTTCTTTGTCTGTCAGTTTGCTGCATCCTTACCTGCATTTCCACCTCCATGGGTTCAATGCGCAATTCACCGGTGCGTTGCGGAAAAACAGCCACTCTCCTGATCTCTGCCACATTGTAAGTTATGCCGTCGATCACGGTTGTTGTTGAAGACGGCTGACCACTTCGGCTAATATTCTCTGACCACATCCCCTGAAACCCGGGCAGGGCCTCAATGGTGTAGTTTGTAACCGGAAGCCTGGTATAAAGACGATATGTAACGACCACCTGTTCTCCGGGAAAAGGCTCGGTATTATTGGCCTCAGCCCGGATAAAAATATCTTTTTCTGTGGGCATTTCCGGAACCTGATCCGGAATATCAGGATCTTTATCCTGCCGGGGGGAGGTGGTGTCTGCAGGTATAACCCGGATGGCGATGGGGTTTGTCTGATGTTTTTCTCCGTCTGCATCCGAAGTTGCGGCCCCGATTGTAAATTCTCCTTCTTCCAGAGCCTGCAGTACATATGAATATGAATAGGAAACAGTGGTGGTTACCTGGTTGTTCATGATCCGGGTGGAACTGCTCGATGATTGACTTGGTCCTGAAAGTATTCGAAAGTCAGACAGGTCGGGTGCCTGAAAATCATCAGGGCGTTCGTTCAGGGTAAAGGTCAGCCTGAATTGCTGCCCGACCGCCACCTCACCGGGAGCTGAGGCCCGGAATTCAATCTCCTGGTCTGCAATCAGGTTTGTATTGCCCGCCGCCATCAAAGCAACAGGGATGATGAACACCAAAAAGACCAGCATTATCCTTTTCATGGGTCAGTGAGTTATTTACCAGTTTCTTCGGGGTGTGGGTACAGCTGTTGTGTCTGCTTTTCTTTTTACATTTTCCTGGACATTTTGCTCCTGGCGGTTCAGCGCATCGAGTATTCTCTCTGCGTCTTCAGGGCTAAGCTGTCCGGAAGGAAGTTCCTCCGTCTCAGGGTCACCCGGCATCTCATCGGGCCGGGCATCTTCAGGCTGTTGATCCTCTTCCTGACCTTCCGGCTGGCCTTCCTGCTGCTGCTCATCATGCTCCTGATCGCCTTTTTCGCCCGGGGCCTCCTGGTGTTCAGGGGGCATTTCCTCCAGCAACTTCATGGCATAGGCCAGGTTGTAGCGTGTGTCTTCATCTTCCGGATTCAACCGCAGTGATTCCTTGTAAGATTCAATGCTTTCAGGTATTTTTCCGGCGCCCAGCTGACTGTTTCCCAGGTTATGCAATGCATCTGCACGGATTGATGATTCACCGGCCAGGTGGTTTAAAGTTTCAAACACCTCTGCTGCCTCCCCGAGCCTGCCCTGACGGTAAAGGGAGTTGCCGAGGTTGAACAGGGCTTTGGTGTTGTTACTGTCTTTTTCCAGGGCTTTCCTGAACTTTTCCTCTGCCTGTGAAAAGTTTCCCTCTTCGAACAGGCGGTTCCCCTCCCGCAGCAATCTTAGCCCTTCGGTGTGCTGTGCAGGCGAAGTCATCAGCAATATGAGAAGCAGCATCAAGTGTGTTTTCATTTCTGCCGGTTATTTTCAGGTTGAGTTTGGTGATTCAGCCAGGGAAGAGTCCTTAGCCATTGGTTCTTCTTTTCTGACAAGAGCAATTCAATCAATAGCAAACAAAATGCCAGAACAACAAAGAAGTGATAACGGCTCTCATATTCGGTAAAGATAAACGTTTCATATGTTTCCGTTTCCATCTGTCTGATTGATTCCAGGATTTCACCCAATCCCATTCCTGTTTCTCCGCCGTGGCGAAAAACCCCTCCGGTGATATCTGCAATTTGCCGGAGCATTTCTTCGTCGTACCTGGATATCACTGTGTTGCCTTCTTCATCCCTCAGATAGCCCCTCTGCACGCCCCCGGTATAGGCAGGTACCGGAGCTCCCTCACGACTGCCAACCCCTACTGTGTGTATGGTTACGCCTTGTGATTTTGCCCTCCGTGCAGCTTCGGCCGGATTGTCATCATGACTTTCTCCGTCACTTACAAGAATGATGGCTTTTCCTGCCGAATCTTCTTCCGGAAATGAAGCAAGTGCCCTGTCAATGGCTGCTTCTATGGCGGTGCCCTGTACAGCTGCACTTTCGGTATTAATGGGTCTGAGCAGCATTTTTGCTGCCCTTACGTCTGTGGTAAGTGGAATCCGGGTATGTGCGGTGCCGGCAAAAACCACGAGGCCGAAGCGGTTATTGCCCGGCTGGTCGAGCAGACGGTTCACTGCCAGTTTTGCACGCTCCAGCCGGTTGGGTGACATGTCTTCGGCCATCATACTTCGGCTGACATCAAGGGCCACGACAATGTCAACCCCCTCCAGGGTGGCTTCCTCCATTCGGCTGCCGGTTTGTGGGTTCATGGCTGCGAGGGTGAGCAGGGCAAAAACTACCATCAGCAAAACAAACTTTACCCGGCGTCGGTTCGTCGAGAACAGAGGGCTTAAATATGGGAATACCTCTTTCCGAGCAAAGCGTTTCAGAGCTCTTCTCCTGAAATACCCGGCGAGAATAAATACCAGGAAGAACAGGGGAATCAGCAGAAAAAGGATGGCCCATTCGGGATGTTCAAAACGAATCATATCCATGGTATCGTCATTTTGTCTGTTTTCAGGGTATTGTCCGTAACCAGGTTTGTTTTAACAGGGTCTCCGCTCCCAGCAATGCCAGGGCAACCAGAAGCAATGGCAAATACGCATCCTGATGACGGGTATATTCAGTAACCTCGATCACAGAAGTTTCAAGGTCATCAATCGCTTCGTAAACCCCGGAAAGTGTGTCCGGCGAATCAGCCCAAAAAAATTCTGCGCCTGTCATGCTTGCCATTTGCAGCAGCAATTCTTCGTCAACCGGGATCTCCACCTCGCGGTACTGAACCCCGAACGGGGTTTCGAAAGGGTAGGGGACAGGTCCGTGGCTTCCCACACCGATTGTGTATACCCTGATATCATACAAAGCTGCAATTTCTGCGGCTGTAATGGGGTCGATTGACCCTGTATTGTTGATTCCGTCAGTAAGCAGGATGATTACCCTGTTTTCTGCTTCACTGTCGCGCAGCCTGTTGATGGCTGTGGCCAGACCATCTCCGATGGCGGTACCGTCCTCCACCATTCCGGTGGTCACACCGGCAGCAAGCTGTTTGAGCAGCGCATGGTCAGTGGTCAGCGGGCACAGGGTAAAACTCTCGCCGCTGAAAACCGTCATCCCGATACGATCTCCTTCCCGGAGGTCTATAAAATCCAACGCTGTTTGCCGGGCGGCTTCCATCCTGTTCGGCGAGAAGTCTTCTGCAAGCATAGAACCGGAAATGTCCAGAGCGATCATAATGTCGATCCCCTCCACGGTTACCTCCTCAATCACGTCTGATTGCTGGGGTCTTGCCATGGCTCCGATCAGCAATGCCAATGCGAGCATCCGCAGGGCAAACGGAAGGTTGATCATCCTCAGCCTGATGCTTTTTTTAATTCCCTCAGCAAAAGCCGAGTGGACATAATTGACAGATGCCGGACGTTTTGAGCTCCGGAGAAAATACCAGAGAACCAGCACGGGAATTACACCGAGCAGGTATAGAAACGAGGGGTATGCAAATTCAATGTTCATGGATCTTTATCTGCCGGTTCATGAATTGGGTTTCCACTGTTTGGCTGATTCTTCAGGAATGGTGGATTTGATAAACGCCAGCGCATTTTCCAGCATCATATCGTTTGTTTCTCCGTCAGGCCGGTACCTGGCAAATTTTACCAGATCGGCTGTATGCATGATATTTCTGAGGGTTGATTCTTTCGCGGATTTGCTTTTTTGGAGTGAAAATGCCTGCATGATTTCGGATGTGGTCATTTCCATGGCGTTCAGATTGAAGCGTTGTTCAAGGTATTTGCGGATAATATCTGTCAGCTCACTGTGGTATTGCTTTACAAACCCTTTTTCCCATAGTTGTTTTCTCCTTAATGATTCCAGGCCGGAAATTGCGGCAATGTGCGGTGGTACCTCAGGGACTTCAGGCGCTGCATCAGTCGTACCTGTATCTTCTTTTGCTTTTCTGAACCTGACTTTTTTATGCAGATAATACAACAGGGCAATCAATGCCGCAGCGGCCAGTATCCATGGAAGAATTTCCCGCCATGTAAGGGGAAAGCTGAACAATGGCTTAATGTCCCTGTATGCATCCTGCATATCAACTTCAACACCCTCTACTGACAACAACATTGCCCTGCTTTCAAATACCAGGGTATCGCCTTCATCGGCATGGGAGAATTCAATCGGGGGGATCGCAAAATAACCCTCTTCCCAGGCTGTGATCCGGTAAACCTGCCGCAGTTGAATGGTTGAGTCATCCAACCGGATTGTGTCTGTCTGACCGGATTCCAGTATTTCGATCTTGTTTCCGGGATCGATTGTTCGCGGCCATATCAGGGTACCTGCAGCCGGGGCCTCTGCTTCAATGATCAGTTCTGCCGGCTTCCCGGGAAGAATGTCATCGGGGTTCAGCCTTGCCTCCGCCTTTTGACCATTGGCTGTTGCTGCTGTTATGATCAGTAGCAGCCAGGATAATTTGATGGTGTGTAACAGGCCCATTGCAGCTTCTTTCTCATTACATGTTAATGACTCCTTTGCCTGAAGAGTCGTTTTAGCGGGGGAACAAAATCCTTGTCTGTCGGGATTTCTGCGCGATCAACCCTGGCCCTGGAAAAAATTTCCCCAAGCAGTTCGTCATGCTCCCTATTCCATTGATTGATATGTTTTTGTACCTTTTTATCTGAAGTATCAATCCAATAGTGTTTTCCGGTTTCCGTGTCCCGGAACCGCATCAGTCCCAGCGGCGGAAGTACTTTCTCGCGCCGGTCAAAGACCCGGAGGCAGATCAGGTCATGTTTCCTGCTTACAATATTCAATGCATCGCCGAAATACTTATCCTGAAAATCAGAAATTACAAATGCCACTGAGCGTTTTTTGATCACGTTGCGAAGATATTTCAATGCCAGCGATATATCGGTACCGCGGCTTTCAGGACGGAAATTGATCAGTTCGCGAATAATTCTCAATATGTGTGCCCTGCCTTTTTTGGGCGGAATGAATTTTTCCAGCTGGTCACTGAAAAAGATCACCCCGACCTTATCATTGTTGGTGATGGCAGAGAAAGCAAGCACCGCGGCTATTTCAGTCATCATTTCCTCCTTGATGCGTCCGGATGCACCGAACTCTCCCGAGCCGCTTACATCGATAAGCAGCATCACCGTCATTTCCCTTTCCTCTTCAAAAATTTTGATAAAGGGGTGGTTGTATCTTGCCGTTACGTTCCAGTCAATATTTCGGATATCATCTCCGTACTCGTACTCCCTGACCTCTGTAAATGCCATTCCGCGACCCTTGAAAGCACTGTGGTATTGTCCCGCGAACAATTGTTGTGACAAGCCGCGGGTTTTGATCTCTATTTTCCTGACTTTTCTGAGCAGTGCAGCAGTTTCCATATTGTAAGATCAGGGTACTTCTACCGTATCAAGAATCTGGTCAATGATGTTTTCGGGCGTAACATTTTCTGCTTCAGCTTCATAGGTCAGTCCGATCCTGTGGCGCATTACGTCCGGACAAACAGCCCTGACGTCTTCAGGAATTACATAACCCCTCTGCTGAATGAAAGCAATGGCTTTGGATGCCAGTGCCAGATTGATACTGGCCCGGGGAGACCCGCCATAACTGATAAGCGGTTCAAGCCCGGGAAGTTTGTGGTCAGCAGGGTAGCGTGTGGCAAAGACAATGTCTGTAATATAATTTTCAATCTTTTCATCCAGGTAAACGTCCCTGACCACGCCGCGTGCTTTGACGATATCGGCAGGTTCCACAACGGCTTCGGTTGATGGAAAATCCCGAAGCATATTTTGCCGTAGAATTTTTTTCTCATCTTCCCGGCCGGGGTAACCGATCATGATCTTCAGCATAAACCGGTCGACCTGTGCTTCCGGCAGGGGATAGGTTCCCTCCTGTTCGAGCGGGTTTTCAGTGGCCAGCACCAGGAAAGGCTCTTCCAGAATGAAACTATGTTCTCCGATGGTAACCTGTCGTTCCTGCATGGCCTCAAGCAGGGCGCTCTGAACTTTTGCAGGAGCACGGTTGATCTCATCTGCCAGGATAAAATTGGAGAAAACAGGCCCTTTTCTTACCAGGAATTCTTCGGTTCTCTGGCTATAGATCATGGTTCCGATCAGATCAGCCGGCAACAGATCCGGTGTAAACTGAATGCGGCTGAACCTGGCCTTTACGGTATTGGCCAGTGATTTAATGGCCAGTGTTTTGGCAAGGCCGGGGACCCCCTCAAGCAATATATGTCCGTTGGCAAGCATTCCGATGAGTAGCCTGTCTACCATGTCATGCTGGCCGACAATTACTTTTCCCATTTCCGACTTCAGGAGCTTCACAAATCCACTTTCCTGTTGAATTTTCTCGTTGAGTTCTTTTATATCCATATGGCGACTGATTAAAATACGCATAGCAAAAATACTTCCGCCTTCGATATATATTTTTTATGGCATCGTTAAAAAATGTTAAAGTATTGATTGTCAGATTATAAAACCTTCTATAACAATATAATAAGTGGTTTATTATCGGCCAAATCCGTTTTTTCTTGGAAAAAGATTTGGATTGTATTAAAAAAATTCCGTACATTTGTACTGTATTAGTTAAGTAGTACACTAAAACATGAAAACAATGGTACAAATTGAGAACTTAAGTTTTGGTTATACAAAGAAGCAAACTTTGTTTGACCAGCTTGAAATGCAACTTGAACCCGGCAATATATACGGGTTGCTGGGCCGCAATGGGGCAGGGAAGACCACTTTGCTGAAAGTCATTGCAGGCCTGGTTTTTCCCCGCGGAGGTATTTGCCGGGTTGAAGGCTTTGAGTCGAGAAAAAGAATCCCCGCATTTTTGGAGGACATTTGTTTTATTCCGGAAGAATACCATTTGCCTTCCATCCGAATCCATCGCTTTATTTCGCTCAACGCCCCATTTTATAAACGCTTTGATCATGAAAAGATGGACTGGTTGCTGAAGGAGTTTCAGTTGCTTCGCGAACAGAAGCTCAATCAGCTTTCATTTGGTCAGAAAAAGAAATTCCTGCTCGCTTTCGGGTTGTCAACCTCAGCCCGGCTTTTGCTGATGGATGAACCAACCAACGGACTGGATATTCCTTCAAAGAGTCAGTTTCGCCGGGTCATTGCAGCTTCATTGACCGAAGATCAGAGTGTCATCATTTCCACTCACCAGGTCCGTGACCTGGAAAGCCTCATTGATCCCATCATTATTATTGATGAAGGCAGGATTATTTTTCAGCAGGATGTGGCCGGCATAACGGCCTCCCTGTCGTTTGAAGTGCTTCCTGAGATCAGGGAGAACCGCCAGCCCATTTATTATGAAGAAGGACTGGGAGGTTTCCCGGCCATCCTGCCAAATATTGATCAGAAAGATACCAGAATGGACCTGGAGTTATTGTTTAACGGAGTGGTATCCAATCCGAAAAAAGTGAATCAGGCATTTAAAGCTTAATACCATGGAAGCAAATAACATATTGAATATCAAGCGTTTGTATTTATTTGTCAGAAGACAGGTTCTGTCAAATTCAGGCAGTTGGCTGGTCGCTTTCGGCGGGATTGCCGGTGTCTTGCTCGTGATTTCCCTCCTGGTGGCCCATTTTCAGCCACAGAACCTTTCCGGCATGACCGGACTTTATTTTTCCGTCTTATTCGTGGGCGGATATGTTTTTACCGCCGGTATTTTCAACGAACTGCACAATCCACAGAAAAGCTATCAGTTCCTGACATTGCCGGTATCCGCTACCGAACGGCTGCTGGGAGGATGGTTGCTGACCGGAATTATTTTCCCGGTTTTCGGAGTACTTGCCATGAGTCTGATAGTGTTGCTGGCCAATCTGGTGATGAACTTTACCCTTGATGTAACTCCATTCCAGAGCGTTTTTTCCCCACAAAGCTTTACAGCGCTGAAAGTTTACGTTGTCACACAATCTGTTTTTTTGCTGGGGGCTGCCTATTTCAGAAAAAACAATTTTCTGAAGACCATACTTGCCCTCTTCATCATATCGGTGGTTGTACAGATTGTCGTTGTAACAACTGCCTGGGCTTTGTTCTCACCATTCACTGACGGAGGGGACGGTCTCAATATCGGACCCGAGCATTTGTCGCCCCGCATGGAGGCATTCTTTACAAATTACATCCCCACCATCGCAAGGGTGGTTTTCTGGTACCTTACCATACCGTTTTTTCTTATCACAACCTGGTTTAGTTTAAAAGAAAGGCAGGTGTAATTATGGAATTTAATGATAGTCAGGCAATTTACCTGCAGATTGCGGATTATTTCTGCGGGCGCATTCTGAAGAAGCAATGGAAGGAAGGGGAGAAGATCCCTTCCATCCGGGAAACTGCTGTGCAGGTGGAGGTGAATCCCAACACTGCCATGCGGACATTCAGCTTCTTGCAGGAAAAAGGCATTATCTACAACAAACGTGGCATCGGGTATTTTGTCGCGGAAGACGGGTACCGTAAAACCCTGGAGTTTAAAAAGGAGAGCTTCATTAAGGAAGAGCTCCCAAAGGTCTTTCAGACCATGGACGTGCTGAAGATGCGTACGGAGGATCTTGAAAACTATTACCACAAATACCAGAAATCCAAAGAAAACAGTCATTAAACAACCAAGCAATGAAGACAACAAACAGAATCCTGGGCATCACCCTGGCAATATTTCTGATGGCAATGATCGCTATGCTGGTATTCATCAGAACCCAGATATCTCATGATATGGTCAGGGTTGAAGGTCGCGGTGAAGTAAAAAGCGAGTTGCGTGATTTACCTGCCTTTAACAGTGTGTCAGTATCCGGGAACCTTGTTTTGCATTTGGAACAGGATGAAAGCCGGGAGGTTAAAGTCAAGGCCGCTGAAAATATTCTTGAACTCGTAATAGCAGAAGTGAAAAACGGCAAACTGGATTTATATCTGGAACGGCCGGTTATGCAGCATGATCAGGTGGAGGTGTATATCAGCCTTCCTGAACTTGAAGAGTTGGTGGTTTCGCGCGGGGCCCAGGCTTACGCGGAAAACCCCTTAACAGCAGAGAATTTATCGCATACGCTTCAGGCTGGGGCAAAAAGTGAATTAAATTTGCAGGTCGGGTTTTTTGACATTAAAGCTCAGGCCGGTGCTGTCGCCCACTTGAAGGGGAGGGCAAACAGAATGAATATTTCCAGTACGGCCGGAGCCATCATATATGCCGGCAAACTGCTGGTGGATAATTGTCACATAGATGCCAGTGCCGGGTCTTTGAATTACCTTCACGTTAAAGGAAGTTTGTCCGGTCGTGCACGGTACGGAGCCCTGGTTCATGTGGAAGGAGATCCCGATATGGGTGACTACCACAGCCGTCATGATGTGCAATATGAAGCTACAGAAAACGGTTATTCAGTTGTTTACAGATAAAATTCACCAGGAATAGATCAGCTGATGGAGGTGGTTGCCTGTAGAGTGCATGGCAGGTATCAAACAAGCAAAAATAGTGATAGGTAGATACGTAAAGGGATTTTTCCGCAGGTGGCTTTTTCGGGCCGGGCTTGATCTTACCAAAAATATGAGATATGATCGCCTGACCATGAAGATCATGCGAAAGGTGATCCATCCCGGGGCAAATTGCCTGGATGTGGGGAGCCATGAGGGAGATGTCCTCCAAAAGTGCATTGATTTGGCTCCGCATGGCCGGCACTTCGCTTTTGAACCCATTCCTGCGTACTTTGAGCGTTTAAAACGTGAATACGACGGGCGTGCAACCATATTGCCCTTTGCCCTGGCAGATGAATCCGGCAGAACAGAATTTCAGTTTGTACGCAATGCACCCGCTTATAGCGGCTTAAGAAGGAGAAAATATGCGGTACAATCACCGGATATCAGCCGGATTGATGTGGATGTCCGCAGGCTTGATGATGTCATACCTGAAGACCTGCAGACCGACTTCATTAAAATTGATGTGGAAGGTGCCGAATTTCAGGTCATAAAAGGAGGCAAGAACCTGATAAAAAGATGTGCGCCAGTGATTGTATTCGAATTTGGTCTTGGAGCCAGTGATTATTATGGTTCAGGCCCGGATGACCTGTACCATTTGCTGGTTGACGATTGCGGGCTTAAAATCTCATTGCTGAAATCTTTTCTTGGCGATGACCCGCCTTTAACGCAGGAACAGTTCAGGCAACATTACCATCAAAAAGCTGAGTATTATTTTGTTGCCCATCCCTGAAAGGATTACCCCGGACTGCTTTTACGCATCACCCCGGATTGTTTTTTCTGTATTGGTTGAAAATCTTATTGGTTGAAAATCTGTTATTTCCGGCTTATAACCTGTAATTACCGGCTTTCCTGGATTATAGTCCGTGTTTTGAAATACCCCTCTTTTGTTACATAATTAATATTATGTAAAGTAAAGCATCAGAAAAGAAGGCGGGGTATCTCCCCGCCCACTTTATGTATCAATTACTGTTGTTGTTGTTCCTGAATCTGTTCCACTTCTTCTTCCCCGAAATACCTCATGTAAATCTCCTCCATCTCCTGCAATTTTTCAGTCTGTTCTGTCCGTGCGTATAGTTCTACAAGAGAAATAATCACGGTTTCGTAACTCGGATCATCTTCATCAATCATCTCTTTGGCCTGTTCCAGGTAAGGCTGGGCCTCCAGCCATACTTCCCGGAATTCTTCGGCATCTTCTTCATACTGGGCAAAGTCATGGGTCTCCCGCAACCTTTCATCTGCTGCCTCAAAAATTCCAATTCCCCGGTTAAAGTGGAGAACCCCGAGGTTGTAAATGGCATCAAAATAGTCAGGCTTCAGTTCGATGGCCTTTTCATAAGCTTGTACTGCTTCTTCATAGGCAAAATCCCTTTCTTCCCGAGAGTACATGGTATCCTGAGCCATTCTGTCATAGTTGGCCCCGAAGGCAAAATACAAATTGGGGTTTTCAGGATCCTTTTCGATGGCCAGATCCAGGACATCCCTGGCCTGTTCCACGTCGCCGGTGAAAATGTGAATGTTTGCCTCAGCAAAGATCAGGTCAAGGTCATCGGGATATAGTTCACGTCCTTCCTGTACATATTTGGTAGCATCCAGTGTGTCGCCCTGGAACATGGCGATGGAACTCATGGAACTGTAAAGGAAGGGCTCGTCGTACTCCATGTCTCTTAATTGAAGGTAGAGGTCCATGGCGCGGTCGTAATCGTGACCAAGTTCTGCAGACAGGGCTGCATTGTACAGTGTGGTGGTGTCCGGTGACTCAAAAGATTCCGAAAGCTTGTACGAGCGCAGGAAGTAGTCACTGGCAGGACCCCAGTCTTCGGCCTGATAGGCTTCCACACCTTCATTGAAGGTCAGCTCTGACATCACCAGCAATGCCTGCTGAATGTCGAGAACGTGAACTCCTTCCTCATCGAGTTCTTCTGCCCTTTTTAAAGCCTCATCTGCTACACTTACAGGGTTCTCTGCCAGTGCACGGATCTCGGGATCTTCTGAAAGAGCAATTTCCATGTACACACGAGACTTAACAATCCAGGCTTCCGGATCGTTCTGTGCTTCCTCCATTTCCATGGCCTCGGTAATGTGTTCAAGCGCAGCCTGTACATTTCCCCTGTTCAGGTTGCTGTCAGCGCGCCGGATTTCCCTGCCCTGGGCTGAGCAACCGGCGTGGGCCACAACGATGAGTGCCAGAAAAACAAAGAATAATGTTCTTCTCATTGGGAATATCAGTTTCATTGGAATAGGTTTTTGTTAAAAAAGCGTTTTTTTTCAAAAGAAAAAATGATGATGATGGATTTATTATGACAAAATTAGGAATAATTTCACACAAAACAAGCTATTCTTCTTCAGAGCCAGCTGCGCCGGTTTGGTTTTCCGGGGTACTTTCCTCGCCCTCAACGTCTCCATTGAGTGCCTTCTCCTGTACCTTTGTAATGGCGGCAATGGTGTCATCTTTGCGAAGCGAGATCAGTTTTACACCCTGGGTTGCACGTCCCATTTGCCGGAGCTCATTGACCTCCAGCCGAATGGTAATCCCGGATTTATTGATGATCATCAACTGATCATTGTCTGCCACATTTACCAGTGCCACAAGTTCTCCGGTTTTGTCTGTTACCTGCATGGTTTTAACCCCTTTGCCTCCCCTGTTGGTAATTCTGTATTCGGAGAGTGTAGAGCGTTTTCCGTATCCCCTTTCACTGACAACAAGCACAGAGCTTTCGGGGTTTTCAACACAAACCATGCCAATGACCTCGTCAGACGGACCGGCAAGGGTGATTCCCTTTACTCCTGCGGCATTACGGCCAATGGCCCGGACACTGTCTTCCTTAAACCGTATGGCTTTCCCGCTCCGCAGCCCGAGCAGGATTTCATTTTCTCCGTTGGTCAGGCAGGCCTCAATGAGCTCATCTCCTTCCCTGATGTTGATGGCGATAATACCGTTGGCGCGGGGGCGGCTATAGGCGGCCAGGCTGGTTTTCTTGATCACCCCCTTTTTGGTACAGAGAATGATGAAGTTCTCCCGGGTATATTCCTGGTCTGTCAGATCCCTGACATTCACAAAAGCCTTGATCCGGTCGTCCGACGGAATATTGATCAGATTCTGAATGGCCCTTCCCTTTGAAGTCTTTGTTCCTTCAGGGATCTCAAACACACGCATCCAGAAGCATTTTCCCTGTTCTGTAAAAAAGAGCAGGTAATTGTGGTTGGAGGCCACAAACAGGTGTTCCACAAAATCATTGTCCCGGGTTACAGAGCCTTTACTGCCCCTGCCTCCCCTGCTCTGGGTCCGGAATTCCGACAACAGGGTTCGCTTGATATATCCAAGGTGTGAAATGGTAATGACCACATCCTCATCCGGTATGGTATCTTCAATGCGAAAATCATTGGCCGTGTACTCAATTTCTGTCAGCGTCTTGTCGCCGAAACGCTCTTTCATTTCAAGCAACTCATCCTTGATAATGGACATCCTTAAGGTAATGTCTTCAAGTACCGACTTCAGGTATTCGATCTTTTGCAGCAAATCGTCATATTCCTTCTGTATCTTACCCCTTTCAAGCCCGGTGAGTCGCTGCAACCGCATGTCCAGTATGGCTTTTGCCTGAACCTCTGACAGGTCGAACTTCTCCATTAAGCCGGTTCTGGCTTCATCGGGTGTCTGGGAAGCCCGGATCAATGCAATCACCTCGTCGATGTTATCCAGGGCCACAAGCAGTCCCTGCAATATGTGGGCCCGCTTCTCTGCTTCACGGAGGTCATATTCGGTCCGCCTGGTAACTACGTCATGGCGGTGATCCACGTAATGCC
>PWIY01000221.1 GCA_003560215.1 Bacteroidales bacterium
AACCATGGTTTCTCCATCCCTGACCACTGTTGAGCAAAAGGGGTATGAAATGGGCCATGAAGCCGCGCGCCTGCTGATAGAGCGTTTGCGATCAGCAGACAGCGGCGAATTCAAAACCAAAACATTTTCGGCGGCATTGAAAATCAGGGATTCCGCGTAAAAGAGGAATTTCGCCTGGTTTATTTTACGAGGATTTTCCCTTCCATCTCGTCCGGAGTCTCCACCCCCATAATATGCAGGATCGTGGGTGCCAGGTCGGCAAGCCGTCCGGGCTGTATCTCACTGAAATCATTGTCAATCAGCCAGCACGGCACCGGGTTGGTGGTGTGAGCGGTGTTTGGTGAACCATCTGCATTGGCCACGTAATCAGCATTGCCGTGATCGGCGGTAATGATCATGCTGTAATTGCTGGTTAATCCGGCTTCAACCACTTCCTGCAAACAGCTGTCGACCGTTTCCAGTGCTTCTTTGATGGCTTCAAAAACGCCGGTATGTCCGACCATATCCGGATTCGCAAAATTCAGACAGATAAAGTCGTGCTTGCCGCTTTCAATCTCCTTAATAACGGCATCTTTCACCTCCGGGGCACTCATGGAGGGCTGAAGGTCATAGGTGGCCACTTTTGGTGAGGGTATCATGACCCTTTCCTCCCCCTCAAAGGCATCCTCTCTTCCACCACTGAAGAAAAAGGTAACATGGGGGTATTTTTCTGTTTCAGCAATACGGAGTTGGGTTTTTCCGGCCTTTGCAAGAATTTCTCCAAGCGTATTCTGAAGGTCTTCTTTTTCAAAAGCGACCTTTACTTTCTTGAATGATTTGTCGTACTCCGTCATTGTTACATAATGCAGCGGCAGGGTTTGCATATCATGATCCGGCATGTCTTTCTGGGTGAGTACGGTGGTGATTTCCCGCAGGCGATCGGTTCTGAAGTTGAAGCAGATCACCACATCATTTTCCTCAACTTTTGCCAGCGGGTTGCCTTCACTGTCAGTGATCACTTTGGGCTCAATGAATTCATCGGTCACTTTTTCATCGTAGGATGACTGAATGGCGTCTTCTGCTGACGTGAACTTTGCACCTTTCCCGTCGAGCAGCATATCATAGGCTTTTTTGATCCGCTCCCATCTTTTGTCACGATCCATGGCATAATACCTGCCGCAAACAGTGGCGATCTTTCCTTCAGACTGCTCCATTCTGGCCTCCAGTTCTTTGATGTATCCTTTGCCACTGTAAGGGTCTGTATCGCGCCCGTCAGTGAAGGCATGAACAAAAAGCCGGTCAAAGTCCATGGCTTTTGCCATGTCGCATAGCCCGAAAAGGTGGTCCATGGAAGAATGGACGCCGCCGTCGGATACCAGTCCGAAAAGATGGATTTTCCTGCCTTCTTTTTTGGCATACTCAAATGCCTCCCTGAGTACTTTATTTTCACTGAACGATCCGTCTTTCACTGCCTGGCTGATCTTAACCAGATCCTGGTAAACAATCCTTCCGGCGCCCATATTCAGGTGCCCCACTTCGGAGTTTCCCATTTGACCCTCCGGCAGGCCCACGTCCTCTCCTGAGGTTTTGATCAATGTGTGTGGTACCGACTTATACAAAGACTGTGTAAAAGGTACATTGGCATGATGAATGAGATCCGCCTTGTCTTCATTGCCTTTTCCCCATCCATCAAGGATTATGAGCATTGCTTTTTTGTGATTCATTGTATGTATTGTTTTGTGTTTTATCCCTTCAGGGATTTGTTTATAATGTTTTTCGACCCTTGTCGGGTTCTTGAGGTCTTTTCCATTCTGAAAAATGTTCGAAACCCCTGCAGGTGTGATTCAAAATCCCCGCAAGTGTATTGTTTTCAGGGGCTCCTGAGTAAAAAGCAGTCTGTGGCGAATTATGATCCCGGATACATCATCCTGAAACACGGATGGTCAATCGCCCGGTGCTGCAGGCGGCTAACCGCCCGGTGCTGCAGATGCTCAACCGCCCGGTGCTGCGGGTCGCCCATCATCCGGTGCTGCAGACCACCAATCACCCGGTGCTCCGGATTGCCTCCACCGGGTCCAGTCTTGCGGCTCCCCATGCAGGAACAAACCCGGACATCAATCCTATCACAGCAGAAACATTCAAGCCCAGCAAAATGTTGGAAAAGCTGAGCAGAAAATCAAACTCAAAGATATAGGTAATGATCGCGGTACCTGAAAATACAAGGATAATCCCCACGGCACCCCCGATCACACTGAGTAAAACGGCCTCAAATAAAAACTGCCAGAGGATGAAATAGTTTTTAGCCCCCAATGCTTTCTGAATACCGATAATGCTCGTTCTTTCCCGAACGGATACGAACATGATATTTGCAATGCCAAATCCGCCCACCAAAATGGAGAATCCACCGATGATCCACCCCGCCATTTTGATGATGGCAAACAGGTCGTCAAAACCCTCTGATAACAGACTGGCTTCGTTCAGTGAAAAATTATCAGATGCACCTGGTGGCAGTCTTCTGACCGACCGCATGACCGCGGTCAGGTCATCAATCAGCTCGGCATTGGTAATGCCCGGGTGAGCTTTGGCCATAATGAACGGATTGAACCGTTCCTGGTTGATGTTGATGAACTGGGCCAGGTATTGAGCAGGCATCACCATGGCGTCGTCGTGACTGTCGCCGAATCCACCAAGTCCTTCTCTTTCAAAAACGCCGATCACCACGGTGTTGTGTCCGAAAACCTTGATGGTACGTCCGACAGGATCTGTGGCAGGAAAAAGGTTCTCGGCCAGATCACTGCCGATTACTGCCACATTTCTGCCCCCCATTCCTTCAGCCGGAGTGAAAAACCTTCCTTCCTGCAGGTCAAAATTCCGCACCTGATCATAATCGGGTGTGACACCGATTACGCTTACATTGTTCACCGAAGTGGTCAGATACTCCACCCTTCTGCTGGTGGAGGCCAGAAAAGCTGCTGCCTCAACGGTGGCTGCCCGGCGCTGAACCTCCTCCAGTTCGCTGATCTCCGGTACGGGGCGGGCTGCGTAGTCCCACCATTGAAAATTGGGGTCAAAGTTCCATGGCCACTTTTGTATGTACACTACGTTGTCGCCCAGTGCAGCAATGCTCGACCTGATTTGTCTTTCCAGCGAATCAACAACAGAAAAAACTGAGATGATGGCAAAAATCCCGATGGTGATGCCCAGCAGCGTGAGCACCGTACGAAGCTTGTTGGAGACAATGGACCCCAGGGCGAACAATGCACTCTCTTTAAGAAGTTTAGCTAACAATATCATTTCACTGGTTTTTCATTATTGCCTGAGGCACCGCATCAGTTCCGTAGCATAGACAAAACTGTTGAGTTCCTTGTTGCTGGTGTGCAGGATTTCACGATTGCTCCCGGTCCACCAAAGTTTGCCCTGATGTATAAAAGCGACATGGTCGCCAATTTCCATTACGCTGTTCAGGTCATGTGTATTCACTACCGTGGTAATATCCAGTTCCCTGGTAATTTCACTGATCAGTTTGTCGATCAGAATGGCCGTGGGCGGATCCAACCCTGAGTTTGGCTCATCGCAAAAGAGGTATTTCGGCCCGATTGCGATGGCCCGGGCGATGGCCACTCTCTTCTTCATCCCACCGCTTAACTCTGAAGGGTATAAATGCCCGACGTTATGCAAATTTACACGATCTAAACAAAACCCGGCCCTTCTGATTTTTTCTCCTTTGCTTTTATTGGTGAACATGTTCAGGGGAAAAACAACGTTCTCGGTTACAGTCATGGAGTCAAACAAAGCGCCTCCCTGAAAAAGCATTCCCATTTCTTTCCTCAAGGTCTTCCTCGCCCTGGTGTTCATCCTGAGGAAATCACGCGAATCGTAAAATATGTGTCCGCTGTCGGCTTCAAGCAATCCTACCAGGCACTTCATCAACACGGTTTTACCTGATCCGCTCTTGCCGATGATCAGGTTGGTCTTTCCCTGTTCAAAACGCAGCGAAATATCTTCCAGAACCTGACGCTCTCCAAAATTCTTGTTGATATTGGCTATTCTGATCATGCCAGCAGGATTTGTGTCAGAATGAGGTTGAACAGTATAATATTGATGCTGCTCAGAACCACCGCCCTGGTACTTGAGTGACCTACCTCCAATGCTCCGCCTTTGGTGTAAAACCCGTAATAACCCGATACCGAAGCAATGATAAACGCAAACACAAGGGTTTTTATGATGGCGTAAAAGATATCAAAGCCTGAAAATTCAAAAATAATGCCGTAAACAAAGTTATTCAGCGGTACAACACCTGTGATGGCTGAGGCCAGCCATCCGCCGTATATGCCAAGAAACATGCTGATCACAACCAGCATGGGGTTGATTACAAGGCAGGCAATGATTTTGGGCAGGATCAGGTAGCTGGCTGCATTCACTCCCATGATCTCCAGCGCATCAATTTGCTCGGTTACCCGCATTGTGCCTATTTCGGAGGCAATGCGGGAGCCAACCTTCCCGGCCAGAATCAGACTGATGACCGTGGGAGAGAACTCAAGGATAATGGCCTGACGGGTTGCAAACCCAATTGCATAAGCCGGCAGTAGGGGATGATCGGTGTTAAATGCAGTTTGTATGGTAACGACCGCCCCCATAAAAACTGAAACGATGGCAACAATTCCCAGGCTGTTCAGCCCAAGGTGATCCATCTCCACAATAATCTGCCGGCGATAGATCGAAAACTTCTCAGGCCGCTGCAGCACAGTGGCTGTGAGCATAAAATACCTCCCTACGTGATAGAAGAGCTGCATGGCTTTCAGTTGATCTGACTAAATTACAGATAATTTGCCTTCAGGATTGGATAAAGTTGTATTGCGATCCTTCCCGACCCTTTAATTTTACTATTTTTGGGGTTCAAAATTAATGCAAATCCGCACACATCTGAACAATAATCCGTTTTGTGACCAAGCGGGATGTGCCAATGAGGAAAACGGAAACTGAGACCCTGGCCCGATTCTTTCCTGTAGAAGCTGCCGACCGGATAGCCTCTTTGCTGGATGAATATGCTGTGCAATTGAAGGTAAGCAGGACGCGTGTGAGCAAACTCGGTGATTTTCGCCCCGGCAGGGGTTCCGGATGGCATCGTATTTCTGTAAATGCCAACCTGAATCAATATGAATTCCTGCTGGTTTTTTTACATGAATTGTCACATCTGATCGTCTATCAGACGCATGGCCGTTCCGTATTGCCCCACGGAAAGGAATGGAAAGCGGTATATGGTGGTCTTATCAGGGAGTTTACCGAAACACGGATGTTTCATCCGGCATTGCATGACCAGCTTTTGCGCTATTCCCAAAGGGTGAAGGCATCCGGGGTGGCAGATATTTCTCTTGCGCTGGCATTGCGTATGTTTGACAAATCAGATGATGACCAGGGGTGGCATTACCTGGAAGAAATCCCTGAAAAAAGCCTTTTCCGGGCTCGCAGCGGAAAGGTTTTCCGCAAAGGGGAGAGGATCAGGAAGCGGTTTCGTTGTTTCTGTCTGAACAACAACCTCTCGTATTTAATTCACCCCATGGCACATGTGAATTATGCGGATGAAAGAGAATTTCAACAATAAACAATATAAAAATTATAAATATGTCTCAAAGTAATTATATCGTGATCATGGCAGGGGGGGTTGGTGAGCGGTTTTGGCCAATGAGCAGGGAGTCCCGGCCGAAACAGTTTATTGATATACTCGGAACGGGAAAAACCTTGTTGCAACAAACCTATGACCGTTTTCTCGAAGTTTGCCGCCCCGAAAATATTTTTGTGGTAACCAATAAAAAATACCGGCGGCTTGTTCAGGAACAACTTCCCCGGCTCGGTGCAGAAAGGCTGATTTGTGAACCCGCTCGCAAAAACACAGCGCCCT
>PWIY01000241.1 GCA_003560215.1 Bacteroidales bacterium
GCCCACTTCTGCAAAGCCTCCATGGCCTGCCGGACCTCCGGCATCTCCCCTTCCCATTCATAAGGGGTCCATTGCGGCAGAAACAAGACTTCACCTTCAGGTATAAATCCTTTGTGTATTAACGCTCCCAGCCAGTAAAGGCTTTCCAGGGTCCGCATACTGGTTGTGCCAACGCAGGCAACCTGTCCCTGATGATCAATGAGTCGTTGCAAAAAATCTGTTTCAACCACAAATTGTTCTTCATGCATTGCGTGCCCGCCAATGGTTTTCGATGTAACCGGTTTGAAGGTTCCGGCACCCACATGCAATGTGACACAAGCTGTGGTTATCCCCTTTTTCTGCAACCGCTCAAAGACCCCGGGCGTAAAATGAAGTCCGGCGGTGGGAGCAGCCACTGACCCGTCATCACTTGCAAATACCGTCTGATAAGTCTGCTTATCACTATTTTCTGCCTTTCTGGTGATGTATGGAGGCAGGGGAGTCGATCCTGCCTTCTCAAGCACCTCCCCGAAACTCATGCCGGCCGGATCCCAGTGAAAGCAAATCTGCCGGCCTTCACTTCCGGTACCCTCCAGGCTGGCCCGAAGGCTAAACCCGGTTTGCGAATTCCTGATTTCCAGTTCTCCTTCCTTCCATTTTTTCAGGTTTCCCACCATGCATTCCCACCGAACAGGAGACACCTGAGCCAAAGCCCTTTGTACATCCTTTTCAGGTGAAAGCGGGTTCAGACAGAAAACCTCAATCCTGGCACCGGTGGGCTTAAAAAACTCCAGCCGTGCCTGCACAACCCGGGTATTGTTAAGAATCAGCAAAGTTCCGGGATCCAGCATCTCGTCCAGCTGGTGAAAACCGGCATCTGTGATTCGCTTGTCATGATAAACAAGCATGCGCGAAGCATCCCTTTCCCTGACAGGATAAGGAGCTATTTGTGTTTCAGGCAGCCTGTAAGTATAGGCTGCCATGGAAAGATCCTTCACATTCTCGGGTTTTATACCACTCATGACTGAAGGGATGATATCACTGATTTGTTACGGGAATTAAACAGATCCTTCCCCCCGGGGGAGTAAAGAAATTGAATGGTGTCTTCGTAGTAACTGTGAATGGCCGGTCGGACAATTTTCATGGTGCTGTTCATTAAACCATTGGCCTCGGAAAACGGATCTGACAAAAAAGCCACAGCAGCCGGCAACCACCGGGGCGGGAAACGACCCGCCATTTCTCCTCCGGGCATAAAACGATCCAGTTCGGTTTTAAGACGTTCAAGCGCTGCCGTTTGGCCCTCGTCTGTGCCCGGGTCCAGTCCGCGTCCCGACAAGTACTGCAGAACCGCACTCCGGTTAATCACAATCAGGGCGGAAGTATAACCTTGCTGGTTGTTGTAAAGCATCACCTGATCAAAGAACGCAGATTGCTCCATCATGGCTTCTTCGATCCCTTCCGGGCTGTACTTTTCGCCGTCACTGCCTATCAGCAGGCTTTTGCTCCGGCCCAATACAAAAAGATAACCCTCATGATCCAGGTAGCCAAGGTCACCTGTATGGAGCCAGCCGTCACGGATGGTATCAGCGGTGGCTTCTTCATTTTCCCAGTAACCGGCCATCACATTGTCACCGCGAATCACGATTTCTCCCTGCTCTCCAATTGGTTTTTCCCGGCCTTTTTCATCGCAAATTTTCAGATCCATCCACGGAACCACTTTGCCGGATGACCCCAACTTATGAAAGTCCGGGGTGTTTGATGAAATAACCGGGGAGGCTTCTGTCAATCCATATCCCTGGTACATGGGAATGCCAAGGGCATAAAAAAACCGTTGCAAATCAAGGTCGAGCAAAGCACCTCCTCCCACAAAAAACCGAAGGCGACCCCCAAAACCTGAACGCACCTTTTTGAACAGGATCTTATCAAAAAAACGATAGAGGGGACTGAGTAACTTCCTGAAACCGTCACCCTTATTATGCCCTTCACGGTTATAGGCAACGGCAATCTTCATCCCAACACCGAAGAGCCACCAGGCAATCCTTCCTTTATCCCTAACACCCCGCTCAATGTTGTTGCGAAAATTTTTTGCAAGCGCAGGCACGCTTAACAAAAAATGGGGGCGGATCTCCTGAATGCATACAGGAATATTTTTTAATGTTTCATTGACCGTTTTTCCCGTTTTCAATGAAGCCAGGCTGGCTCCGTTGCGGATAAGGGCATAGATCCCCACGGTATGGGCAAAAGAGTGATCCCAGGGCAGGATATGCAGAGAAGTGTAGTCGGGTGGAACTTCAAAAATGGCAGAAGCCTGCTCAACGTTGTGGAGGTAATTCCTGTGTGTAAGAATAATTCCCTTGGGGTCAGCCGTGGTCCCTGAAGTATAGCAAATATTGGCATGATTGTCGGGAAGCAGACCACTCTTTCGTTTTTCCAAAACGGGAGCTACAGCAACCCTTTGTGCGCTCCCCTGCTCCCTGACAGACTCCATTTCCAGAACCTGGCACCCCGGCTCACCGTGCTCTTCCACAAGCTGATCTGAAATGGGATCCAGCACAACCACAAAAGAGAGTCCGGGCAGTTTTTCAATCAATCCAGGAATTTTGTGGAAATGGTTGCCGGACACAATGATTCCCTTGCAGCCTGAATGATGCAGCCTGAAGTGCAGGTCGTTTTCTTCTTCGATCTTAACAGAAAGCGGAACACATACTCCGCCACAGAAAAGGATGGCCAGTTCACTGATTACCCAGTCATTTCTGCCTTCAGATATCAGGGCGACCCGGTCGCCTTTTTCCACCCCCAGGGTCAGCAATCCCAGCGCTGTGTCACTTACCCTTTGATAAGCCTGATCATAAGTCATTCCTTCATACTGCCTGTCCTTCTTTTCCCAAAGAAGAATACGCTCCGGGAATGAATGCACGCTACGCTCAAACAACTGGACCAAACTTTGATTTTCCATCATGCTAACCGAATGTTGGTGATAATTCGTTGAACAAACCACCCCTGGCGACCAAAAAAACCAGCAGTTTCCGTAAATAAATTAATTTTGCAGTGTCTGTGCAACTGTTATTCCGCACAAAGATAACTTCCATAATGGTACAAATTAAAAAATGTTGAATCCGGTATTTTTTTCTACCATAAAAAATTACAGGCAGAAAACGCTGTTTTCTGACCTTACTGCCGGCCTCATAGTGGGCATCGTGGCGCTTCCGCTGGCCATCGCTTTTGCCATCGCCTCAGGCGTACCTCCCCAGATGGGACTGATTACAGCAGTGGTTGTGGGTTTTTTTGTTTCTTTTCTTGGAGGCAGCCGGGTGCAGATCGGCGGCCCTTCAGGTGCCTTTATCGTAGTGATATACGGAATCATGCAGCAGTTCGGGCTCCAGGGAGTGGTGGTAGCCTCCATCATGGCCGGTGTCATCCTGTTTATCATGGGGATGATCCGGGCAGGCACCATCATTCAGTTTATGCCCTATCCAATTGTAGTAGGCTTCACCAGCGGCATCGCACTGATCATTTTTACCACGCAAATGCAGGATTTTTTCGGCATCCCGGGTAACGGGGTTCCCGGCGATCCGGTGGGCAAGTGGGCCTATTATTTTAACCATGCCCCATCAATTAACCCCATGGCCGCTGCCATGGGGCTGCTTACTGTGCTTATAACCATATTGTCGCCGAAAATATACCGCAGGATACCGGGGTCACTGGTGGCAATCATTGTGGTCACCCTGTTGGTAAACACCCTGAACCTGGAACTTGAAACCATTGGAAGCAAGTTCGGCGAATTTTCCGCATCTTTTCGGCTGGCAGATTTCTCCGGGGTAAACCTGGAGCTGATCAATCAGTTGCTTGTACCTGCTTTTACCCTGGCCATGCTCGGAGCCATTGAATCCCTTCTTTCAGCCATTGTAGCGGACGGGGCAACCGGTTACCGGCATCGTCCCAATACAGAACTCATGGCCCAGGGAGTGGCCAACATGCTCTCACCCCTTGTAGGAGGGATGGGCGGATCGGGTGCCCTGGCCAAGACCATGACCAATTTGCGCAACGGGGGTAAAACACCCCTTGCGGGCATGTTCCACGCAGTCATCCTCCTGCTGTTCATGCTCCTCCTGGGCAAACTCGCCATGATGATTCCGCTTACTGCACTGGCAGGCATTCTGGTGGTGGTTTCCTACAATATGAGTGAATGGCGCTCCTTCCGCAGCATTCTGAAAAGCTCACGCGGTGAGGCCTCGGTACTGCTCGTCACCTTTTTGCTGACCATTCTTGTGGGGCTCAACATCGCATTGCCCTTTGGCATCATACTGGCCCTGATCCTCTTTGTAAACAGGGTCATGGAAACCTCTGAAATCGAGGTATTAAAACATGAAGTAGAGGATGAGAAATCCTTTATTTCCGAAGATTTTGAAACCCTCGACATCCCTAAAGGAGTTGAAGTATTCCAGATCAGGGGTCCCTTCTTTTTTGGCATTGCCAACAAGTTTGAAGAGGCAGAAAAAGAAATCGGAGAAGCACCCAAGGTGCGTATCCTCAGGATGAGGAGGGTTCCGTTCATTGATTCAACCGGAATGAAAAACCTCCGCAGTTTCTGTAACCGTTCCTGGAAACACGGCACAAAAATCCTCCTTTCGGGAGTTACCCCAAAAGCCATGCGGGCGCTGATTAAAGACGGCCTCTATGACGAGATCGGAAAGGAGAATGTTTGTGAAAATATTGAACGCGCACTTGAACGTGCCCGGGAAATCACGAATTGATTGTTTTCTCAACGCTGGCCACAATTTCTTTTTCCTTTTCAAGCGCCGCTGCCTCAATCTTTTCAGCTTCACTGATCAAATTTTCCAGGAACTTTTTGTCTTCCAGGCCTTCCGCATTGATTTTAACATTCAGGAATGCACCCCGGACAGCGGTAGCTGCACACATCGCACCCACACCGGCATCAGACACGGAACTTGGACTACCGGTTTTAGCCATCTGCTCCATAACTTCCATTGATTCCCAGGCCTTTTTCATCACCCTGAAGGGGATCTCAATGGCATATTTCGTGGCATCCTGAATGGCCTGGTTGCGAAGTTTTTTATCTTCCTCTGATTTTTTCGGCATCCCGAATGCCTCCATGATGCGGTTAAAGGAACGGGTGTCTTCATCAACCAGGAAAAGCAATTCATCCTTGATGGCCTGCCCTTTCTCAGCCCATACACTGAATTCCTCCCAGCGCTCGTCCCAGCCTCGTTTGTGCGACGACAAATTGGCCACCATGGTTCCAAGGGAAACGCCCAGAGCTCCCACATAGGCCGATACAGAGCCGCCACCCGGGGCAGGCGATTCGCTGGCAGTTTCATCGGCAAATCCGCGAACCGTCATGTCAACCAGCTTCTTCTCGCTCTCATCCTCAAGCATATACTCAATGATCTTTTCCTTTGGGTTGAAAGGCTTGAGTTCATCCAGCCCCATCGACTTCACGGCGATCTTGATCAGCTCCGATTCCGATACCCCAAGGCTTCTCTGCTGCTTCCGCAGAAAATATCTGCCGGCGTCCAGCATGGCATCAAGCGGCACCAGCCCCACGAGCTCTGATCCGGTAACCCTCAAACCACGATCATTGGCCTTTTTGCAAACCTCATCAAATGCCACATGCACCGGAGTTACCTTAATATTGGTCAGATTCATAGATATCTGCGCCACTCCGTATTCCTCAATAAACCATCCGATACCCTTGACCTCTTTAAGGGTGCCCGGTATATACACAGGATCTCCATTCTGATCTTTAACAATTTTCCCTGTAAGCGGATGACCTTCCCGCTTCACACGGCCTTTTTCACGCACATCAAATGCCACTGCATTGGCACGGCGGGTGGAGGTGGTATTCAGGTTGATGTTA
>PWIY01000304.1 GCA_003560215.1 Bacteroidales bacterium
ATAAGATTCAGTACCGGGTGATGCTCTCCCGGTATCGGGGTAAACGGCAATGCCCTGACTGTAGGGGAACCAGGCTCAGGAAGGATGCCGGTTATGTTAAGGTTGCCGGCCGCTCCATCACCGAACTTGTTCTGATGCCCCTGGATCGCCTGCAGGAATTTTTTAAGGGTATTTCGCTCAGTGAGGAAGAGGAGGCTGTGTCGGGCCGTTTGCTTTTTGAGATTACCAACAGGCTGGATTACCTGAACGATGTGGGGCTCGGATACCTGACCCTCAACCGGCTGTCGAATACCTTATCGGGCGGGGAGTCGCAGCGGATCAATCTGGCTACATCACTGGGAAGCAGTCTGGTGGGATCCATGTATATTCTGGATGAGCCAAGCATTGGCCTTCACCAGCGTGACAACGACCGGCTGATCGGTGTGATGAAAAAACTGCGTGACCTGGGCAATACAGTGATCGTGGTTGAGCATGATGAAGACATCATAAGGGCTTCGGATCAGATCATTGATATTGGCCCGCTGGCCGGTACACATGGCGGACGGATTGTTTTTCAGGGAGATTGCAAAGCCCTTCTTGCGGAAAAGGACAGCCTTACAGCCCAATACCTTAACGGGGAAAAGAAGATCCCTCTGCCGGAACGCCGCAGGCCATGGAAAGAATATATCAGGCTTCAGGGGGTGCAGCAGCACAACCTGAAAGGTTTTGATGTGAAAATACCCCTCAGGGTGATGACTTTGGTAACCGGGGTCAGCGGATCGGGGAAGAGTACCCTGGTAAAAAATATTCTGTATCCCGCCCTGAAGAAACATTACGGGGGGTATGGCGACCGGACGGGTGTATTTGACGGCCTGGATGGCGATATGGACAGCCTGAACGATGTGGAATACATTGATCAGAACCCCATTGGCAAATCATCACGTTCCAATCCGGTTACTTATCTGAAGGCTTACGATGAGATGCGGCAACTTTTTGCTGCACAACCCCTGGCCAAAACACGGGGATACAAACCCGGTTATTTTTCCTTTAATGTGGAGGGAGGCCGTTGCCCGGAATGCGAAGGGGAAGGAACGGTGAAAATTGAGATGCAGTTTATGGCGGATATTGTGCTGGACTGTGAAATCTGTAAAGGCAGCCGTTTTAAGGATGAGATCCTGGATGTGACTTTTCTGGGAAAAAACATTGGCGATCTGCTCGACATGACCGTGGATGATGCCATTGAATTTTTTGCTTCGGCAAAGGACTGCGGGGCGATTTGCCGCCGGATTGCCGACCGCCTGCAGCCTCTGGGGGATGTGGGGCTCGGGTACATCAGGCTCGGGCAGCCATCCAGCACCCTGAGCGGGGGAGAAGCCCAGCGCATCAAACTGGCGGCTTTTCTTACCAAAGGGATCAGCGCAGAAAAAACCCTGTTTATTTTTGATGAACCCACAACCGGGCTTCACTTTCATGACATTGACAAGCTCCTGCTGGCTTTCAACGCCTTGCTTGACAATGGTCATTCGCTGGTGGTTATTGAGCATAACCCGGAGGTGATCAAAAGCGCTGACTGGGTTATCGACCTCGGACCTGACGGCGGGGATCAGGGGGGAGAACTTGTTTTTGAGGGCACTCCTGAGAAACTGGTCCAATGCAAAGCTTCAGTGACGGGCAAATACCTGAAAGGTAAGGTAAAGGCATAAAAAAGCCGGAAACGGCCTGAGACCGGATCCGGCATATATGACGGGCCTTTTACCCACTACTTCCGTCCGGGGTATACCTTAAGCGCTTCTTCAATACACTTCATGGCCTTTTTCAGATTCTCCACATTCAATACATAGGAGATACGTACCTCCTGTTTTCCGGCGCCTGGAGTCGCATAAAAACCGGTGGCCGGGGCCAGCATGACTGTTTGGCCTTCGTAATCAAACTCTTCCAGCAGCCACTGGCAAAACTTGTCGCTGTCGTCGATCGGGAGGCTGGGTGCTACATAAAACGCTCCTTTCGGGGTCGGACAAATAACTCCTTCCATTTTACTCAGCGCCTCTACCACGGTGTTCCTTCTTGCCAGGTATTCGTTGATGATTTCATCGAAGTAACTGTCAGGGGTTTCCATGGCTGCCTCAGCGGCAATCTGGCCCAGTGAGGGCGGGCTGAGCCGGGCCTGGGCAAATTTCATGGCCGTCTGCAATACTTCCTTGTTTTTTGACACCAGCGCACCGATACGGATCCCGCAGGCACTGTAGCGTTTACTGACTGAGTCAAAAAGTACCACATTGTTTTCAATGCCCTCAAGGTTCATCACTGAATGGTGGGTGTGCCCGTCATAGCAGAATTCACGGTACACTTCATCGGCAAACAGGAACAGATCATGCTTTTTGACAATCTTCCGCAACACCTCCAGCTCCTCCTTGCTGTAAAGGTACCCTGTTGGATTGTTCGGGTTGCAGATCATGATTGCCTTGGTCTTCGGTGTGATCGCTTCCTCAAAATCTTCAATGGGAGGGAGGGCGAACCCGGTCTCTATGGTTGAAGTTATGGGTTTGACTTTTACGCCCGCGCTGGTGGCAAAACCATTGTAATTGGCATAAAATGGCTCCGGAATGATGATCTCATCATCCGGGTTCAGGCAACTCTGTACGGCAAAAAGGATGGCTTCAGAGGCTCCTGCGCCCACGATGATGTCGTCCGGGGTTACATCTATGTTGTGTCTGGCATAGTAATCACACATTTTTTCCCGGTAAGAAAGGATGCCGGCAGAATGGCTGTAGGCAATCACATCCAGATCGAGGTTGTGCATGGCATCAATCATGGGTTGCGGGGTGGGAATGTCCGGTTGCCCGATGTTCAGGTGATACACTGTGGTGCCTCTTTTTTTGGCCTGTTCAGCATAAGGGACTAACTTACGGATGGGAGACGCAGGCATCATGCGTCCTTTTTCTGATATTTCTGGCATAATTCAGTTTGTTATAAATGAATAATTGGGTTCTTGCAAATAAATTGATTCCTGGCAGGACAAAGATGCCAATAATTTTCTCAACTCAAAATTGATCTTCCGGAATAACCTCCCCTTTTACGGTAACAATGAGGTTTTTTTGCCATGCGTTGGTGTGGATGGTGATCTTTCTTTCAAATTTACCAAGCCGGCTGGTGTTGTAGCGAAAACGTATTCTGACAGTATCCCCCTGGTTAATGGCTGTTTCCGGCCAGGTAGGGATCATCAGTCCGCAGGAACTTCTGACCCTGGCGATCAGCAGATCCGGTTTGCCGAGGTTACTCAGGTTGATGTATCCGTCGCCGTTGCTCCCGGCTGCCATAACGCCCATGTCAATTACTTCCTCCGACAACGATGCATAAGGATACCCGGATTTAATTTCTTCCTCATCGGGTTCATGTGCCAGGCTGGCTGCTGACATGGCTAAGCTCAACAGGAGAAAGAGTAAAAAGCCCGTTGGTGTATGATTCATATGGCAATCAATTTCTGTGATCTCTCTTTGTTTGACTTGCAGGATTCAATCAGCGGGTTTTACCTTTTCATGGCCGCTTCAATCTCCCTGATGGTTCTGGGTGCACCGGCTGAAAGGTTTTCATAACCGTTTTCGGTGATCAGGATGTCGTCTTCAATTCTGACCCCGATCCCCTCATATTTTTCGTAAACCGGCCTTACCTCCTCCACAAAGGCATTCAGCTCCTCTTCGGTGGCAAGATGTCCGAACATTTCATGGATCCCGTCCAGGAGGTTTTCCATAAAGTAAAGCCCGGGTTCCAGGGTCATGACCATTCCGGGCAAAATTTCTCTCCCTCTGATTTCCGGGGTCAGGATGTGTTCATCCCGCTTGTCGGTATCGAACCCGTAGTCACCTGCATCATGGGTTTCCAGCCCTATGTAGTGATTGACACGATGCTGAATGTAAAACCGCTTTTGCCACCAGGAGGTGGTGTCCGGGATCAGCCCCATCTGATGAAGGCCTTCCACCATGATCTCCATGGCTTTGTGGTTGCAGTCAAGCATGTGATAACCGGGTTGCATTTTCTCCATGGCTGCATCACTGGCCTTAAGAACCAGTTCGTAGATCTCGCGTTGTTCCGGGCTGAATGTGCCGTTGACCGGAATGGTTCTGGTTACATCAGCAGAGTATCCGCCCAGGCTGGCAGCACCAATATCCATCAGGAGCAGGTCTCCGTCTTTCATTGTCCGGTCGTTGCGTGTATGGTGAAGGAGGCAGCTGTTTGGCCCCGATCCTACAATGGAAGAGAATCCCGGCGTGAGTCCGTTACGCCTGAAGATGTATTCGATTTCTGCCTGCACTTCGTATTCTGCCTGCCCTGGTTCAACCGTACGCAGTACATATTGGTGGGCTTTAACGGTTACGTCCACAGCCTGTCTGAGCTGTGCGATCTCCCATTCATCTTTGATGACGCGGTGTTCCTCCAGCACCGGCTGAATGTCGTGAATGCCGGCCTGTTGACCTGTTGCCTGCAAAATTCTGTCAACCTCATTCCTGATCCTGTTGTCGTTGCCGTGCACGAATATTCTTTCTTTTCCGTGAAGCAGCTCCGGAAGCATTTCATCGAAATCTCCGATGGGGTGGGCAGCATCGGCACCAAACTTTTCAAGGGCTCCCTCGGTGCCGTAAACTTCACCGGTCCACATAACGGTGTAAACTTCCCATGGGGTGACAAACAGTCTGAAGGGCTTTTCGTCGCCCGGAATAAACACGGCAATTCCCCGCCTTTCATCGAATCCGGTAAAATACCGGAAGTCAACACCAGCTCCGGCAGACATGACAATGATGTCTGCATCCAGATTTTCCAGTATCACTTCTCTGCGTTTTTCAAATACTTCTTTGTCAAAATCAGAGACCTCATGCTGGTGAATGAATTTTTCAGGGAGTTCTCCAGGTTGGCAGGATGGTGTTTGCATGGTCTTCGTAAAAATTAAAAAGGCCAGCCCCAGGACAAGGATGCCAAGGCCCAGTACAAGAATGAAAAAGTTCCGGTTCATGGGTTATGAGCAATTTGCGGTTGATTCAGCATTGATTATTTTCAGGGGGTAAATATAGTAAAGATTGTTGAAGTTTCAGGGCAGCCCGGTGCCATCAGCCGCGGATTTTATATATTTGCGGGCATGAGAGGAAACCCGGAATTATACGCCTTGCTCGATAAGCTTGATATTTCTTTTGATTACTACGCCCATCCGGCTGCCCCCACTGTGGAAGAAGCTGCCAGGTACTGGAAAGATCTGGATGCCACCCATTGTAAAAACCTGTTTTTCCGGAATCACAAAGGCAACAGACACTATCTGGTGGTGCTTGATCACCGGCAGGAGCTGAATATCAAAGACCTGGAACAGCGTCTGAAACAAGGAAAGCTGACTTTTGCATCGCCCAGGCGGCTGAAAAAATACCTTGGTCTTACCCCGGGATCGGTGACCCCTTTGGGTTTGATCAATGATGCTGAGCAACACGTCCATTTGTTCCTTGATGAAGAACTGAAGCATTCCGAATCCATCAGTTTTCACCCATGTATCAATACCGCCTCCATTGTGATGAAGTATGCGGATTTTCTCCGCTTCCTGGAGCACTGCGGGAACACCTGGGAATATATCTCCATGTATGATCAGCCCTCCTGATCAGTCTTCCCTGCATGTATGATCAGTCCTTCCTGATCCGGGCTAGCTGACCCAGGGCAGAAAGGACTGTTTTATCCGGCTTCCTGCGGAACCCGGCTGTGGTAAAGTGGCCACCAGGGAAATGCGATCAATGCGCCTGCAGAACCCGGCTGAAGGCATGTGGCGATCCGGCCTGAGGTCAGGCGGCTATCCGAGAAATGCGATCAGAACACCGGCTGCAACCGCTGAAC
>PWIY01000314.1 GCA_003560215.1 Bacteroidales bacterium
GGGATGTATGTGATCTTCCTGGAAGTTTTCAATGCCCGCGGGAAAGTGCAGACTGCCAGGCTTCCAGTGGTGCTGGCCGGTACGTTTTAGGCCTGTGATTGATGTTTCCCGGAACAATGTTTATTGTCAGGAGGTGATGCCCAGTGCGGCCACCCAAACCCTGACCCCCTTTGTTTCCATCAGCTTCAGTGCACAAGCTTCCAGGGTTGCCCCTGTGGTAACCACATCATCGACCAGCAGCACTTTCATGTTTTTCAGTGCAGGTGGGTCAGGGCATTCGAACACCCTGGATACGTTTTCCCAGCGATGAAACCGCGACTTATTTGTCTGGCTGGAAGTTTCGTTTTTTCTGACGAGCAAATCATCACTGCAGGGGATCCGAAGCATATCACCAACCCCGCACCCGATCACCCGGCTTTGGTTGAAGCCTCTTTTCTTTTCTTTGTCAGGATGCAGGGGAACCGGGATGATGCAGTCAAGACCCTCAAAAACGGGGGAGTGCTTCAGGGAAACCCCGAGTTTTTGCCCCAGCCAGAATCCCAGGTCAAGATCCCCCCGGTATTTGAACTGGTGAATCAGTCGCTGCACCATCCCACCTTTCTGGAAGTGAAACAGTGCTGCACCACCTTCAATGCGTACCCTGCCGTAAAAAACTTCGGAAACCCTGTTTTCCGGGTGGTGGTGAAATCCGGTATAAGGAAGTGATGCCAGGCAATAACTGCATAAATGTGTTTCACCCCCAAAGAGTTGTTTTTTACATATACAACATAATTCAGGGTATATCAGGGAGATAAAATTTTTTATGTAAGTACCGGAGAACATAAATATTGCAGGAATAATCTCTCAAAATTGTATAAATTTGCACAGCATTATTGTGTGGTCTTTCAATATAGTTAAGATCGCGACAGGAAAATGCGCTCAACCGGCAAATGGTCATTCTTTTTGTTTGAGGTGATAGTTTGCCCCGAAAAAGCGAAACAAATCAATTCAATAACCAATCATTTCATGTACTCGATTCATTATGGAAACTAAAGGGAATGTCACTCCGGAGGCAAACAAAAAAAATGAGAAAATATACCGAATCACCATCCTTGTTTTGGGGGTTTTGGTGTTGCTGCTTGGGATCCTTTGGGTCACCAGTCGCCAATCTTTAAAGGAGGTAAGAACTGAAAGGGAAATCGCCGAGGAACTCAATCGCGGATTGCAGCATGAGCTGGACTCCGTGCTGGAAGACTACTACAACTTCAAGATTGAGTATGACAGTGTGTTGGCAGATAAGGATAGTGTCATTCAGGCCAATGCGGAAGAAATTCAGGATCTGATCCGCCGCCAGGAAGATTATTACCGGATCCGTCGTCAGCTGAATCTGTTGCGCGAAATCACACAGAACTATGTACATGAAATAGACAGCCTGCATAATGAGAACAGGGTGCTGAAAGCCCAGAATGTACAGATGCGTGATGAGATCGAACAAGTGACCAGAAGAACCACAGAACTGACTGAGGACAAGCAGCAACTGGAATCTCAGGTGGAAATGGCTTCTGAATTGCGGGCCTACCAGATTGAACCCTATCCATTCCGTATCCGCGGGCGCGGACGTGAGGCAGAAACCGACCGCGCTAGAAGGGTGGAGCAGATCAGGGTTTGCTTCCTGATTGGAGAAAACCCCATTGTGCCTGCCGGTGAGATGAATGTATATATGAGAATTGCCGATCCGGACGGAAATATTTTACGCCTGAGTGATACCATGCAACACGCCTTCCTTCACAATGAAGACACTTTGCAGTACTCGGTTTCGGATGTGGTAAACTACCAGAATCAAGAACTGAATACTTGCCTGACCTGGGAAAGGACGGATGAATTTGAACCCGGGGTGTATTCCATTTCGCTGTTCACCGACAAACATCGTTTGGGTGAAACGGCGCTGGAGCTCAGGTAAATACATTTGTTGGTGAGAGGGGTGCGCCCCTCTCACTTATGCTTTTTGTTGTTAAAGGTCAAAACAGGGTTTTGACCATTTTCTTTATGGTACAAATACATTTGGGATGCACATTTCTTACAACTGGCTGAAAAGCTATGTGAATACCGGGAAATCCCCGGAAGAATTGTCGGTGTTGCTGACAGACTGCGGACTTGAAGTTGAAGCGCTGGAAAAAAGGGAAGCTGTGCCCGGGGGCCTGAAAGGGGTTGTGGTCGGGAAGGTGGTTTCCTGCGTGCCACACCCCAATGCAGACCGGCTGGTTCTGACCGGTGTGGATGCAGGTTTTGACGACCCGCTCCCTATTGTTTGCGGTGCTCCGAATGTGCGTGAAGGACAGAAGGTACTTGTTGCCACGGTGGGGTCAACCCTCTATACTGATAAGGGTCCCTTTGAAATTAAAAAAGCAAAAATCAGGGGTGAGCGCTCAGAGGGGATGATCTGTGCGGAAGATGAGCTGGGGCTGGGTGACTCCCATGAGGGGATCATGGTGCTTCCCGAAGATGCCCCCGTGGGCATGGAGGCAGCAGAATATTTTGCCCTTGAAGCGGACTGGCTTTATGAGATTGGTTTGACACCCAACCGCATTGATGCTGCTTCCCATATTGGCGTTGCCCGCGATGTGGTTGCCGTTTTGAATCATCACCAACAAAGCCGTGAGCACAGGGTGCTGTGGCCTGACGTATCCGGCTTCAGGTCTGATAATGAGCAACTGCAGGTTGAGGTCAGCATCGAAGACCCGGAAGCCTGCCCGCGATACAGCAGCCTGACCATTTCGGGGGTAGAAGTAAAGGAATCCCCTGACTGGCTCAAAAACAGACTGTTGTCAATCGGTTTGAAGCCGCTGAACAACGTGGTGGACATCACAAATTTTGTGTTGCACGAGATGGGTCAGCCCCTGCATGCCTTCGACATGCAATCCATCCCCGGGAAAAAGGTAATTGTCAGAAAACCCCCGAAAGGAGAGGTTTTTGAAACCCTGGACGGGGAGAAACTGGAACTGACCGGCGAAGACCTGATGATCTGCAACGAAAAGGATTCCATGTGTATGGGCGGAATTCTTGGCGGCATTCATTCAGGGGTCACCGGGGAGACCACCGATGTGTTTCTTGAAAGTGCCTGCTTCGATCCCGTTACCATCCGTAAATCTGCCAGGCATCACGGCCTTAAAACCGAGGCTTCCTTCCGTTTTGAGCGGGGATCCGATCCCGAAATGACTGTTTATGCCCTGAAGCGGGCTGCCCTGCTGATCCGGGAGATCGCAGGTGGCCGGATCAGCTCCCCGGTGAATGATGTATTTCCCGGGAAACCGGAGCGTCGGCAGATCGAACTTAGTTTCTGGCACATAAACACACTGATCGGGAAAGCCCTTGCGCCTGAAGAGATCAGAAGCATTCTCGAGGACCTTGATTTTGAGATTGTTTCTGAAAGCAAAACCGGGTTTCATTTATCCGTACCTCATTACAGGGTGGATGTGACACGTCCGGCCGATGTGATCGAGGAAGTGCTCCGTATTTACGGGTATAACAACGTGGAAGTGCCGTCAAAAATGCATTCTTCCATTGTAATTTCCCCCAAACCTGATCATGAACAATTACAGAATGTGGTGGCAGACATGCTTTCTTCCCGTGGGTTCAATGAGATCATGAACAATTCCCTGACCAGGGCTGCCTATTATGAGCACAAAGGCTTTGAACACGGAAAGTCAGTTGCACTCGTTAACCCGTTGAGCCAGGATCTGAATGTCATGCGGCAGTCGTTGCTTTTTGGTGGGCTTGAGGTGATTCGGTATAATCAGAACCGGAGGGTGGAGGATCTGAAACTCTATGAATTCGGAAATATTTATTTACGGGATGCCTCCGGCAATCCGTCCGATCCGCTTGATGCCTACAGTGAAAGACTGGTGCTCGGACTTTTCATGACGGGCCGTCGTCAGCCTGAAAACTGGCATGAACCTTTCCCGGCCACAGATTTCTTTGACCTGAAAAATGCGGTTTTTGCGGTATTGCAAAGGCTGGGAATTGACAAAAATGATCTGGATTTAAAACAGCAGGAAGGTCCGGATCCCTTTGCCTATTCCCTGGAAATTTATTCAGGAGATGACCGGATTGGTACCCTTGGCATGCTTAACAGGGAAACCGTTCAGGCATTTGACCTGAAAGATGAGGTGTTTTACGGAATGCTGGAATGGGAAGCCCTTCTCCCATTGTTTGCTGCACAAAAACTGCTATATGAGGATGTCCCCCGATATCCTGAGGTACGCCGTGACCTGGCTCTGCTCATTGACAGCGATATAAGCTTCGCGGAGATTGAAAGGATCGCCTTCGATACCGGCAAAAAGCTGTTGAGTGATGTGAATCTTTTTGATGTGTACCAGGATGAAAAACTGGGCAGGAACAAGAAGTCTTATGCGGTTAGCTTTACCTTGCTTGACAAGGAAAAAACCCTTCGTGACAAGGATGTGGACAAGGTAATGAAGAAGCTGGCCACCGCCTATGAGAAAAAACTCGGTGCTGTTATCCGTTAAATCTCCCTGTTATCCTTTAACCCTCCCTGTAAGGGGAATTTAAGGCATCCTCGATCAGGGTGTTATAAGCATTTTGTTTTCCCTGGTCTTTCGGCATCCTGATTACCGTGGAGCTTTTTAGGAATTTAGATTACGATGGGGCTTTCTCTGTGGATTTCCACATATTCCTCACCGGGATCAGTGAGGCCAGCAACCCGATGCAGAAAACGGTTACGGCCACCATCAGCAGGTCTGTCCATTGAACGGCCACCGGGTAGGCATCAATGATAAATACTCCCTCTGCCTGAAGCGATATCAGGCCAAAGCGCATTTGAATCCACGATATCAGGCCTCCCAGCAGAATTCCTCCCAGTGCCCCTCCCAGGCTGATCAGAACCCCTTCTGTCAGAAAAATCCGGTGAATCAGTTTTTTGGAAGCACCCATGCTTCTGAGCACGGAAATGTCGCGGCGTTTTTCGATGACAAGCATGGTAAGAGATCCGACGATATTGAAAGCCGCTATGATCAGGATAAAAGTCAGGATAAAGAATATGGCCCATTTTTCTGAACGCATGATCTTGTGGAGAAAATCCTGTTGCTGAATCCTGTCTCTGACCACAAAGTCGGGGCCTGCAATTTCCTGCATTTCCTGCTGTACGCGCCTGTGATTGGCTCCGGGCTCCAGGCCCGCCACCAGTGAACTGACCTCGCGACTATCGTAATCAAGTAACCGGCGCATCAGGCGAAGTGGTACCACCACATACTCCATGTCAAACTCTGCCTGCACGGCAAAGACACCCGAGGCGAAATTGGAGGAAGAACGGAAAGCCTGTGCCGGAAGCATTCCGGTGGTTCGCCCCCTTCGGGGGATGTAAATGTTGAGGGGGTTTCGGAAATCCTGGATGTTCACGTTAAGCATGTAATAAACCCCCTGCCCAAGCAGCATGTGATCCAAATCTCCGTCCCGGAGGAGGTATTCTCCCCTTATCAGGAGGGTGTCAAGGCCGGTGATTTCCCTGTAGGCGTCGTCCACACCACGCAGTGTAACCAGGTGTTGCTTGTCGCGGTAAGAAAGCATCCCCGATTCTTCAAGAACCTCGCTGTAGCTCGCCACCCCTTCGATGTTTTTGAGTTTTTCCATGGGGAGTCCTTCCATGGGAAAGGTCTTGCCCTCTGCCAGGGTAATTTCCATGTCGGCATGAAAGGCATTGTAGAGCGACATAATAAGCTTCTCAAAC
>PWIY01000200.1 GCA_003560215.1 Bacteroidales bacterium
GCCCGTGGTAAGGGAGGTTCCCGAAGTGGCGATTACATTGGTGATGCCGGCCTGATTCAGGGAGATCACATCTGTGTAGCCCTCCACCAGGTAGCAGTTGTCCTGTGAGGCCATGGGGCTTTTTGCAAAGTAGGCCCCGAAAAGAACTTTGCTTTTGTGGTAGATCTCACTTTCTGCAGAGTTGATATATTTGGGCCGTTTCTTCTCATTGGTCATGATGCGGCCGCCAAACCCAAGAACTCTGCCGGACAGATTGTGTATGGGAAAGATGACCCTGCCGCGAAATGTATCGTAGATCGTGTGATCCTTTTCCTTGCTGAGGCTGGTTTTTAAAAGGTACTCCTTTTTATAGCCATTCTTAAGTGCGGTCTGCGAGAAGGCATCCCACTTGTCGGGGCAATAGCCAAGCCCGAATCGCCTGATCACCTCCAGTGAAAAACCACGCTCTTTCAGGTAGCTGAGTCCAACCGCTTTTCCTTCCTGGGTTTCATGCAACTGCTCCTCAAAATATTTCTGTGCAAAAGCCGACAGATTGAAAAGACTCTCTTTCTCATCCAGGGCCTCCTGCTGCTCGGGTGAGGGTGTTTCCTCTTCGATCTCGATGCTGTACTTGCGGGCAAGATAACGCAAGGCTTCCGGGTAGGAAAAATGCTCATGCTCCATGACAAAATTGACCGCATCGCCTCCTTTTCCGCATCCAAAACATTTAAAGATCCCTTTTGGTGCAGAAACAGTAAAAGAGGGGGTCTTTTCGTTATGAAAGGGACATAGTCCGATCATGTTTACCCCTCGTTTCTTCAGGGTCACAAAATCTCCCACCACCTCCTCGATCCGGGTGGCGTCCATAATTTTTTCTATGGTTTCAGGGGTGATCAACGTTGTTCAATCATTACCTTTACGAAGGTAAATAATTTTTAGCTGTACTTGTGGTTTGCCACTTCATCTGATGCTATTTGGCTCAGGATTCGGGCCAATCAATCCTGCCGGCCTTGTTTCCGGCTGGCAAACCATTTGATTCTTATTTGGCTATGCCTTTATATTGTACATATTTTTTTATTTATAGCAATTAAATGATAATTTTGGATGCGAAATTCCAACCTTTTCAGGAATTACATATAATAATGTCATTTTACCACCCAATTTAATCCCATGATTCGATTTTTTGTCTTGCTTTTTCTGGCCCTCATGGTGGCATCACCGTCACAATCCATGGCCAGTGAGCCGCCCCGGTTTCTTGGTCTGGAAGAAGCTGTGGAAATTGCGCGTGAGCAATCCCCCAACGCCCTGATGGCCCGTCATCGCTACCGGGGAAGTTACTGGCAGTTCAGAACTTTCCGTGCGGGATATTTGCCCAACCTGCAGTTTGAGGCCACAATTCCCAACCTGAACCGGACCATTCAAAGTATTACTTTGCCGGACGGAAGCGATGCTTTTATCCGCAGGAACCTGGCGGTTTCATCCGGAACCCTGTCGCTGAATCAGACCGTTCCCTTTACCGGCGGGCAGTTGTTTGTCAGCTCGGGGCTGCAACGCATTGACCTGATGCGCGACGACGAAACAGAGGTTTCTTACATGTCCACCCCGGTTAATATCGGATACCGTCAGCCGATCTTTTCCTTCAACCCCTTTAAATGGGAGCGGCGCATTGAACCCATACGTTATGAGGAAGCTGAGCGCAGGTACCTTGAGAGCATGGAGGATATCTCCATCCGGGCCACTGATTTGTTTTTTGACCTGCTGCTTGCACAGATCAATTTGGAGATCAATGAGATCAATCTGGAGAGCAATGATACACTCTACCGGATCGCGCAGGGGCGGTATGAACTTGGTCGTATTGCAGAGAACGAGTTGTTGCAGATGGAGCTGAATGTGCTGAATTCAGAAGCCACCCTGGAGGAGTCACGGATTGCTTATGAAGCCGCCATCTTCAGGTTCAGGTCATTTCTCGGGCTGGACGATACCCGTCCGCTGGAATTGATGCCCCCCGAGGAGCCTCACCATTTGACCATCGATGTGGGTGTTGCCCTGGCAGAAGCCAGGAAAAATCGTTCACAGATACTCGAACAGGACAGGCAGCGACTGGAGGCAGAGAGGCAGGTGGATCAGGCAAGGGCAGACAACCGGTTCAATGCCAATTTGTTTGCTGTGTACGGGCTTACCCAGAGTGCGGAGGAATTTAGTGATGCATACCGCAATCCGCTGGATGAACAGCGGCTGACAATCGGCATCCAGGTTCCCATTCTTGACTGGGGGGTTTCACGTGGAAGGGTTCGCATGGCCGAATCAAACCGTGAACTGGTTGATGCAACGGCCAACCAGGCAATGATTGATTTTGAGCAGGAGGTGTTTTTGCAGGTGATGCAGTTCAATATGCTGGATCATCAGTTGCGGGTTGCCGAACAGGCCGATGTGATTGCCGAGAAACGCTATGAGGTAACCAGGCAGCGCTTCATGATCGGCCGGATTGATATTATCGAACTGAATCTGGCCCTTGAAGAGAAAGACCGTGCCAAGCAAAGATACCTGACTGCTTTGCGAAATTACTGGCGTGGTTTTTATGAGATGCGCCGGCTGACATTGTATGATTTTGTGGAAGATGAGCCCCTATCAGCCGATTTTCAAACAATCTGAAACAGAAATCTGCATCATCCCGGCTTTCAAAGTACTTTTTGTTGACGTGATGTTTCGGCGGTAATTTTTCGGAATTTTCAGCAATCCGATGCAAGAAAAGAACCACATAAAGGTATTGGTGATCCGATTCAGCTCCATGGGCGACATTGTGCTGACAACTCCCGTACTGCGCTGCCTGAAAAAGATCCCGGGCAAGCAGGTGGAGGTGCATTTTGTGACGAAAAAAATGTTTGCCTCACTGTTGTTCAGCAATCCCCATGTGGACAAGCTTTTTATGCTCGACGGGAAGTTGAGTGAGCTGACAGCCCGGCTGAAAAAGGAAAATTACGACTACATTGTTGATCTCCATCACAATTTGCGGAGCCTGATTGTCAAACTGAATCTGCGGAAGCCTGCCGGCAATTGCCGGAAGCTGAACCTGGAGAAATGGCTGAAAACCCGCCTGAAAATTGACCGGCTTCCTGATATGCATGTGGTGGACAGGTATTTTGAGGCTGCGGCCGTGGCTGGTACGAAAAATGACCAGGAGGGGCTGGAGTTTTATTTTCCGCCCGGGCTGGATTTGATGCCGTCCGGACTGCCGGCTTTCGTGAACGGTGATTACCTGGCTTTTGTAATCGGGGGAAAACATCCCACCAAAAGGCTTCCCAATGAGAAGATCATCTCATTGTGCGAAAAACTGCCTTTGCCGGTTTTGCTGCTGGGTGGGGCTGAAGATGCGCCCAATGGCAGGGAAATTGCCGGGGCTTGCGGAGAAAATGTGTTCAATGCCTGTGGTTTATTTTCGCTTCCACAGTCCGCTTACCTGGTTAAAAAATCCCGGGTGGTCATCTCGCACGACACCGGTCTGATGCACATTGCTGCGGTGTTCAACAAACACCTGATCTCTGTCTGGGGCAATACGGTACCGGCTTTTGGCATGGTTCCCTATATGCCCGAACACCCGGATCGTTCAACCATTGTGGAGGTGGAGGGCCTGTCTTGCCGGCCCTGTTCCAAAATTGGATATGCCAGATGCCCTAAAAAGCATTTTGATTGTATGAACGGGATCGATGAGAACCTGATCGTAAGAAAAGTCAGTGCGATTATGGCTGATAATCACGATTAGAATGTTCGCGGGCGCCTGAGTTCCGGAAGGAAGCCCGGTATCATTCCGGGGATGCCGGGGATGTCTGGCCTCGCGGTTGTCCTGCACCAGGCACTTTAGTACACTCCTGTAAGAAAAGGATTTCCGGTACGCTCGGTTTTGATGTCGGTTTCGGGTCCGTGCCCGGGATACACAGTGGTTTCATCGGGCAGCTTCATCAATTTATCCAGGATGGATTTGATCAACAGGTCATGATCGCCGGTGGGCAGATCGGTACGTCCGATCCCTCCCTGGAACAACACATCACCGACTATTACAAAACCCTGACCAGGATGGTAATAACAGAGGCTCCCTGCTGCGTGCCCTGGAGTATGGATTACCTGCAGTTCCTGCTTTCCGAACCGAACCACATCGCCGTCACTTAAAAACTGATCTGGCAAAACCGGCTTGTCCACATCAAACCCGAATACCTTTCCGTAATCTTTGGCGTTTTCCAGGAATGTCAGGCTGTCTTGATGGGTCAACGGCTTGGTTTTGAAAGTTTTTGATACAAAACGACTGCCCAGCATGTGGTCAATGTGGCAGTGGGTAAAGAGCTGGGCAACAGGTTTCAGATTGTTGTCCCGGATAAAGGCCTCAAGTTCTTTTTTCTCATGTTTTTCATAACATGCCGGGTCGATGATGGCACATTCACCTGTGTCATCATACAACAAATAGGTGTTTACCTGGAAAGGGTTGAAAGCGAATTTTTTAATATGGATCATACGCGGGTTATATGGACATTTTAAGGGTTTGTGATCAATCCTTCAAAGATAGGAATTTTTCAAAAAAAGCGTAAATTAGCAAAGACCTAAAAAACTTCAAATGATGGATATGATCAATAAGATCAAGGCCTTATCAAAGGAATATTTCGACGATGTGGTGTTTTACCGCCGTCATTTTCATGCCATGCCCGAACTTTCGATGCAGGAACATAAAACGGCCGCATACATTGCAGCCCGTTTGAAGGAGATGGGCATTGACTTCGAGGAAGGAGTTGCCGAAACGGGTGTGGTGGCCCGCATCGAAGGCCGAAATCCCGGCTCCCGAATGGTGGCTTTGCGGGCGGATATGGACGCCCTGCCCATCCACGAAGAGAACCGTGTGGACTACAAGTCTACCGTGCCCGGCGTAATGCACGCCTGTGGCCATGATGTGCATATGGCCAGTTTACTGGGAACGGCCCGGATACTTCACGCACTGCGCGAAGAGTGGGAGGGCACCGTAAAGCTGATCTTTCAGCCATCCGAAGAAAATTACCCCGGGGGTGCCAGTTTGATGATACAGGAAGGGGTGATTGATGATCCCCGGCCTGCGGCCATGTTTGGTCAGCACGTTACCCCCGGCCTGCCATCGGGCAAAGTCGGGATCCGGGGCGGGCGTTATATGGCTTCCACCGATGAAGTGTATATTACCGTGAAGGGCAAAGGAGGCCATGCCGCCACACCCCATTTGAACGTAGATCCGATTGTGATAGCCTCTCAAATTGTACTTGCCCTGCAGCAGATTGTCAGCCGGAATTCCACCCCCTACATTCCCACCGTGTTATCCTTTGGGAAGATCCGCGGGGAAGGAGCCACCAATGTGATTCCCGACGAGGTGAAGCTGGAGGGAACGTTCCGGACCTTTGATGAGGAATGGCGTGAAAAGGCCCATCTTCGTATCCGTGAGCTGGCTGTGTTCGTAGCCCAGGGCATGGGAGGCGATTGTGAGGTGTTCATTGACAAGGGCTATCCTTACCTGGTGAACAATGAAAAGCTTGCCGATGACTTCCGCATATATGCCGGAGAATTTCTGGGTAAAGAGAATGTGGAAGAGCTGGATCTCTCCATGACAGGAGAAGATTTTGCCTATTATTCACAACGGGCGCCTGCCTGTTTTTACCGCCTGGGGATCCGGAACATCGAAAAAGGAATTAACTCCAACCAGCACACTTCCA
>PWIY01000082.1 GCA_003560215.1 Bacteroidales bacterium
ATGCCGGCCTTGTGTTTGGCCGCATTTTCTTCCACAATATCAAAAATATTGGAGACTATCGATAGCTCATGCATGGTAACGGCCTTTTGTCATGGTTGAAATGCTTTTGTTTAACATATTCTGGGAAGTTGTTCGCCGGCCAGCATGTCAATGATCCGCTTGCCACCGATGGCGGTTTGCAGGGTGGCCTGTCCGGGGTGGTCAGGGGTGAGTTCCCCTATAACAGCTGCCTGCTTGCCCAGCGGGTGGTTTTTCATTGTGCGGATAACCTTGTCTGTGTCTTCCGGATGCACCACCATGACCAGCTTGCCTTCGTTGGCAACGTAAAACGGGTCAAATCCCAGTAATTCACACATCCCGCGTACATTGTCATCCACAGGAACATCTTCTTCATTGACCAGCACACCCAGTTCCCTGTGGGAGGCCATTTCGCACATGACCGTTGCCAGGCCGCCCCTTGTAGCGTCACGCATGAATTTTATCCTGGCCCCTGTGTTCAGTACATCCCGGACCAGGTGGTTGAGGCAGTTGCAGTCTGACTGAATGCTGGTGTTGAAGTTTCCGAAATTCCGGGCCGCCATGATTGCCATGCCATGCTGGGCAATGGGGCCGTTGAGGATGATTTTGTCTCCCGCCTCCATTGTTTCTCCTGAGGCAATGTGGGTGTGGGACGGATCCAGTTCGCCGATCCCGGCGGTATTGATAAAAAGTTTGTCGCACTGGCCCTTATTCACCACCTTGGTATCACCTGTAACGATCATGACATTTGCCTTTGCGGCCTCTTTTGCCATGGAGGATACAATGCGCTCCAGATCTTGCATGGGCAGCCCTTCCTCGATGATAAAGGCGGCAGTGATGTATCTTGGCATGGCCCCAGCCACTGCCAGGTCGTTGACTGTTCCGCACACGGCCAGCTTTCCGATATCTCCTCCCGGGAAAAAGACAGGATCGATGACATAGGAATCTGTGGTAAAGGCTGTTTTTCCCGGAGGCAGATCGAGAATGGCCGAGTCTCCCTGTTGTGTCAGCACGGCATTGTCAAAATGTTTGATAAACAGATCGCTGATCAGGGTATGCATCAGACGGCCACCGCTTCCGTGCCCCAGTAATATATTTTTTTCCATTATGCGTTGAATCTGAAGTAAGCATTACAGGCGCCTTCATGGGAAACCATGCAGGCACCGACGGGATTGGTGGTGTTGCACACTTTACCGAATAATTTGCAATCGTGCGGTTTTTTCACCCCTTTAAGGATCTCCCCGCAGATGCATCCCTTTTCATCAGCGGTTTCTTCCACCTCCACGGGGATCATCCGGTTGGCGTCAAACCGGGAGTACCTGTCGCGGATACCCAATCCGCTGGCAGGAAGTATTCCGAAACCCCGCCACCAGTCGTCCACCGGTTCAAACACCTCATCCATGATTTGAAGGGCCAGCTGGTTGCCTTCGGGTTTTACGGTCCGGCGATATTGAATTTCTACTGTATAGGCCTGTTTGTTGATTTGCTGCAGCAGCATATATACCGACTGCAGAATGTCCACGGGTTCAAAACCTGATATTACGCATGCTACACCGTATTTTTCCGGGATGTCGGCATATATTCCTGATCCGGTGATGGTGCTGACATGACCGGGTGCAATGTATCCGTCAATTTTCACCCCTTCGTCGATCAGGGCGCCCATGGCCGGGGGCATTACTTTGTGTGAGCTTAACACAAAAAAGTTGTCCGCTTCTTGTGCGGCGGCATTTTTTATGCCTGCTGCGGTACCCGGTGCAGTGGTCTCAAAACCGATCCCCAAAAAGATCACTTTTTTGTCCGGATGTTTTTTCGCAATGTCCAGTGCTTCAATCACAGAATATACCATCCGGACATCGGCCCCCTTGCTTTTTTCCAGGTCAAGTGAGGAGGATGATCCGGGCACCCGGACCAGGTCTCCGAAGGTGGCAATGATAACATCGTCAAGGCGGCTGTACGCCACTGCCTGATCAATGAACCTTTTGCTGGTAACGCAGACCGGGCAACCCGGGCCGGACAGCAGCCTGATGTTTTCGGGCAGCAGTGAAGGGATCCCGAACTTCTGGATGGCCCAGGTGTGACCGCCGCAAACCTCCATCAGGGAGACTTCCCCCCGGACCACATCTTCAATTTTTTTCACCAGGTTTTTTACCAGCGCCTTGTTGCGGTACTCATCGATGTATTTCATTCCCCTTCTTCCTGCTTGTTGAACTCCTCCAGTTCGTTAAAAAGCCGGAGCGTTTCGGCCGCTTCCTCTTCGCTGATCTTCTGGATGGCAAAGCCTGTGTGGATCAGTACGTAATCGCCCACTGCCGCATCGTCGAGCAATTGCAGTGAGGTTTCTGATTCTGTACCTCCCACTGACACCACGGCTTTATCGCCGTCAATGGTTAAAATTTTACCGGGAATACTCAAACACATATCAATTTTTTATTACTGATGATTCATGTTGTTTCTTTTTGCAGCAGCGATCATGAGCTGACCCAGGGCGATTCCACCGTCGTTGGCAGGAACACTTTCATGGGAATAAACATTGAGCCCTGCCTGAAACAGGCGGTTCTCAAGCTTTTCGCAGATATATTTGTTCTGGAAGGTGCCTCCCGACAGGACAACATTGTTCAGGTTGTATGTATCGCTGATTTTTCTGACGGTCTGTTCGATCACATTCACAATGGTATTGTGAAAACGTGCCGAAATGACCGGGGCCGGCTGATTCTGACAAAGATCCCGTATGATCGCGTCAAGGGCGGGCCTGAATGAGATCGTTTTGCCGGCACGGAAGGGGTAGGCTTCAGTGACATTCTCGTCTGCCACAGATTCCAGACGCATGGGGGCTTCTGCATGAAACCGGCTGTGGGTACAAAGGTTGATCATGGCACTCACTCCGTCGAACAGCCGCCCGGCTCCCGAAGACAACGGAGCGTTAATGCACGCATCCATGGCCTGGCAAAGCATATCTATCTGATGTTTGTCGATGTTTTTGAGGAAAGCCAGGTCGGGTCTGTGAAAATCCCAGCCGTAGGTATTGTACAGCAGGGAAACAGCCATGCGCCAGGGTTCATGGGTTACCATGTCGCCGCCCGGCATTTTCATATACTCAAAATGGGTGATTCTCCGGTATTCATTGAAGTCGCAAACCATGAATTCGCTGCCCCAGATGCGGCCATCATCCCCGTAACCTGTCCCGTCAAGGGCCACACCGATCACCTTTTCATCCAGTCCGTGTTCGGCCATGCAGGAGGCAATGTGGGCGTGGTGATGCTGGACAGGTACCAACGGAAGCCGATGGTTTTGCGCATACCGTGATGAGAGGTAATCGGGGTGCATATCGGCAGCTATCATTGAAGGCTCAAAGCGGAAAAGCTGCCTGTATTTTTCGATGGATTCTGTGAAAAAACCGTAGGTTTCCAGGTTTTTCAGATCCCCGATATGCTGGCTTAGCAATGCCTGATTCCCTTTCCCGATGCAGAAACAGTTGACAAGCTCGGCACCTGTGGCCAGGATGCCTTCCACCTGCCGGCTTACCTTTACAGGAATTGGGGCATATCCCCTGGAGCGCCTGAAAACCCGTTCTTTTTCATGAACGATACGTACTACCGAATCGTCGGTCCGGTTATGGATATCCCTGTTGCAGGTCAGTACGGCATCGCAGATCCTGCCGAGGATTCTGCCGGCCTCACGGTTTTCAATCATGATGGGTTCATCCGAGATGTTGCCACTGGTAAGCACCATTGCCGGAAGCCCCGAGTGTTCAAACAACAGGTGGTGCAAGGGCATGTAAGGAAGCAGGGCACCGATGGTATCAAATCCGTTGTTGACCGACGGGGCCAGTTTCCCTTTGTCTTTAAGCAACACAATGGGGCGTTTGAGTGACTGCAGGGCCTCTTCTTCCGGCTCATTGGTCAGGGCGCACTGCTGCAGTGTTTCCAGGTCACGAAACATAACGGCAAATGGCTTTCCCTCGCGGTTTTTCAGTTGCCTGAGCCGGGTAACGGTGTCTTCGCAGAATGGATCGCAGGCAATGAAAAAGCCACCCAGTCCCTTGATCGCCACAATGCCTTTGTTTTCCAGCAAACGGACGGTGTGCCGGATAACCTGTGCCGGGTCGCTGATGATGTCGCCTGCGGTATGCAGGAGGTAGGAGGGGCCGCAACGGGCACATGCCACAGGCTGGGCATGAAACCGGCGATCCAGAATATCTGTATATTCCTGATGACAGTCGGGGCACATCTCAAAGGGTGCCATGGTGGTTTTGGCCCGGTCGTAAGGCAGGTCCTGTATGATGGTAAAGCGGGGTCCGCAGTTGGTGCAGTTGATAAAAGGATAATCAATACGGTTTGCCTGGGTTTTCATGTCTTCCAGGCAGTCAGGGCAAACGGCGATGTCGGGGCTGACTTCTGTAACCGTATCTGATACGGAGCTGCTTTGTACAATTTCAAAGCCTTCAAAGGAAATATTCTCCACCTGTTCGGCATGCACGGAGTCAATGAATGAGGCCGGCGGAGCAGTTGCGCGCAGGCGACCAACAAACTCCTCCAGCTCTCCGTTCCGGCAGTTCAGCAAAATGACCACCCCGTCGTTGCGGTTCTCAACCTGGCCGTTAAGCTTGTGTTCAGTGGCCAGGCGGTAAATAAACGGCCTGAACCCGACTCCCTGAACCCTTCCCTGAATCCGGATGCGGAAAGTTTTGCTGAATGTATGTACTTTTACAGTCATTTTTTGATTCTGCAAAGATACGGAAAAGCACACAGACATGAATACAGATGGGCAAAAGATGCATACATACAAGGCCACTGCCGTGATCCTGGCAGGGGGGAAGGGCTCCCGCATGGGAGGTGCAGACAAGGCCTTGCTCGATCGCGGAGGTGAGCCCATCATTGCCCATATCAAGCGTCAGCTTGAACCGCATTTTGATGAAATCATTGTCGGAGCCAATGACAGGGAGAAATATGATTTCCTTCAATGCCGGGTGGTTCCTGACATTGAACCCGGAAAGGGTCCCCTGATGGGAATTTACTCCTGTTTGATCGCTTCCGGTAACGATGTAAACTTTGTGACTGCCTGCGACATCCCTGAAATGAATCCGGAATTGATCCGGGAGATGATCAGTCTGTCTTCTGAGGCGGATATTGTGATGCCCGCAGGCAGCGGCGACAAATATGAACCATTGTACGCGGTGTACAGGAAGCCGGTTTCCGGCCAGATCGCTGACCTTCTGAAACAGGACAAACGCCGGATCATTGATTTGTTTTCTGTGTCACGTGTGAAGTTTGTGGATTTCAGCCACGGTCAATGGTATCACAACCTGAACAGGCGTTCGGCCTACCTTGACTACCTCAAAGGGATCCAAAAATAATTAAGGGAATTCCTGTAAATTGTATTAAACCAAAACTGTTTCAGGAAGTCAAACCATCAGTCCTGAAACAGCAGATCCCAATCTGCTCGTTAATATATTTTTTTTATCAACAGCAAACTGCATAAAGATGAGATCCTTTATTCCATTTCTTTACACTTTACTTCTGAGCGCAGCCATATTTTTTTCGATGACCGGAGCAGCCAGGGCCGATGGCGAAGATCCCGGCGGCACTGATGTCTCCAGGGCGAATAAGGGTGTGCTGACCGGCCGGGTGGTGGAGTCGGTCAGCGATCA
>PWIY01000025.1 GCA_003560215.1 Bacteroidales bacterium
CTTTTGCGGCTCATTTTTTCGCACATGGTTTCGACCGGCACCCCTGATAATACTTTGGCCTTGACGCCCATGCACTCCAGGGCCGACTGCAGCGCCATGCTGTTGATGATGGTGGCCAGCATACCCATCTGATCGCCGTGTACGCGATCTACGCCGCTGGCAACGCCCTGCAGCCCGCGGAAGATATTTCCGCCGCCGAGCACAACGGTGGTTTCTACGCCCTGATCGGTCAGTTCCCTGATGTCTGTGGCGTAACTGTTGAGGGCATCTGCATCAATCCCCAGTTTTTTTGATCCCGCCAGCGACTCACCGCTGAGCTTCAGCATGATTCGTTTGTATATTGCCATATTCTCTTAGTTAGTCGGGGGCTAACGCCCCCTCCAGTTAGTCGTGGCTGACGCCACTCCGGTTGGTCGGCGCTTCGCGCCTCCGGTTAACGGGTGCTTCGCACCCTTGGTTGTTGGTTTGTCAGCGCTGCGCGCTGACGGTTGTTGGTTCTGCTGCGAAAGGTACAAATTTTTTACGTTAGTAACGTGTGGTTGCCTAGTAATGTGTGATCCCTTCGGGATCTAACCAACAATCGCCTGGCCCGTTTCCCAGACCATTGGCATCTTCCCCAACCCATAGCCCATGAGAACCAACAACTTCTTCTCTCCGTTTACCAGCCCGTTGGTCTTTTCCTTCCCTCCGCCCATGAGAACCAACAACCAGAGGGGGCGGCAGCCCCCGACTAACCAACAATCATTCTACATCCACATTATTTATTAAATTTGTCTGTACGAACCAAAAATGTCGCAACATGAATGAAGATTTGGATTTTTTATTAGCTGAGGCGGACGAAAAGATGGGCAAGTCGATCACCCACCTGGAAAAGGAACTGGCGAAGATCCGGGCTGGGAAGGCCAACCCGCAGATGCTTGAAAGTGTGACGGTTGACTACTATGGCGTTCCCACAAAACTGTCGCAAATGTCAAACATCAATACCCCTGATCCGCGGAATATCCTGGTCCAGCCCTGGGAGAAAAATATGCTGGAGCCTATCGAGAAGGCCATTCAGGCTGCCAACCTGGGGTTCAATCCACAAAATGATGGTACGTTGATCCGCATTACGGTACCTCCGCTTACGGAGGAAAGACGTAAGGAGTTGGTGAAAAAGGTCAAAAGTGAGGCGGAGAATTCCAAAGTGAGTATCCGTAACGTCCGGCGGGAAGTTCTTGATGCTGCCAAAAAGTTGGAAAAGGAGGGGGTTCCGGAGGATGAAATTAAGGTTTTCGAGAGCAAAATCCAGGATCTGACCAACAAATTTACCGAGCAGGTGGATAAAATGGTTGAAGGCAAAGAAGCCGACATCATGACCATCTGATCCGTTCCTGCATGAAAATAAATTCCTTATCTGCGTTTTCCGGGGCGAGGTATTGAAGGATGTTGGCGGCCTGGTGACGGTCTTTATCCAGTTGATGCTTCAGGTCTGCCAGTGAACTGAAACGCATCTCGTCCCGTATTCTCCCCAGAAATGCGATGGTGGCGAATTCTCCGTAAATTTCTTCACGGAAATCAAAAAGGTGGGCTTCGATGGTAACGTTTTCTGCGTCTATGGTTGGCCGGATGCCGATATTGATCATGCTGTAATGCCATGTACCTCTCACTCTGACCATCCCGGCATAAGCCCCCTGGGCCGGAAGCACCTTTGAATGGTCCGCCAGACGCAGGTTGGCAGTCGGGTAACCCAGCGTCCTGCCAATTTTATTCCCTTCAACCACATATCCGCTCAGCGGGTAGGCAAAGCCCATTTCGTGGGCTGCTTCGGTGAGTTCTCCGGCCTCTATCAAGCCTGTCAGTTTCTTATAGACTTTGTTTTCAGGATCCGTATCCGAAAAGCTTTGGTCTGTCAGTGCACGGAATCGGCGATCGTTCTCCATGGTTTTGGTGAGCAAATCCCTGAACCCTGCATTCGACCACATGTCGGCTCCGGGCACCAGCCGCCCTCCTTTTTTCTTCAGTAACTTCGGGCTTACAGGCCATTCTGCGGGCGATTGTTGCCGGGATCCCGGAAGCGCCCAGGGTAGGATGTACTGATATCCCATTGCGGTCAGCAGCTGTGCACGTTCTTCCGGTGAAAGCAGAATTTGCCGGTCGGATTCCACCTGGCCTCCGGAAAAATCTTCATAACATATTACAACCAGGATTCCGGAGGTGTCCTGACCAGCTATTTCGCGGGCGTGCGACAGCAGCAACAGCTGGTGGTCGAGCAAACCGTCAAAACCCGAAAAAACGGTTACCCTGAAGCCCTTGCTTTCAGCAAGCTGTTCTTCCGTAAAAGGCACGGCAAGCTGTTTTGAATCCATGGTGTTATTGGTTGTCATACAATGTCCGGGTGTTACCAATCGTTGACATGGAGGTAAAGTTATAAAAATAAACGGGCTTCTGATCACACATTTGTTTTAAAAATTTGTACATTCGGTAATGAAGGTTTAACTGACAGAAGTGGTGGGATTGCCTGCGGCTACCAGCCCCTTGGATGGTGGCTTATCCGGAGGTACTTTTGTGACACGCCCGGTGGCTTTTCCGGTGGTTTCACCTGAGGCTTTTCAGGGGCCCCTTTCGGTGACCCATCCGGTGGCCTATCAGGAGACCTCCGGTGGCTGCATCTGCGGCTTCCGGTGGCGGTTTAGGATTCCGGCTGTGTTCAGTCTTAATTTCTTATCATATAAGCACACTGATATGGGAAAAAAACCAAGCGGACAGGGCAAAGTTTCCCAGGTGATCGGCCCGGTGGTGGATGTGGCTTTTGAGGGGGAGAAGAATCTTCCGGGAATTTATGAGGCACTGGAGGTGGTGGCCGAAAACGGACGAAAGGTGGTGCTGGAGTGTCAGCAGCATCTCGGAGAGGATACCGTCCGAACCATTGCCATGCACCCCACCGACGGTCTGGCACGTGGTGTTGAGGTGAAGCGTACCGGAGGCCCGATTACCATGCCCGCCGGTGAGGAGGTAAGGGGTCGTCTGTTCAATGTGACCGGTGAGCCCATTGACGGACTGGGTCCGGTGGAAACCGATACACGCTATGACATCCACAGTGACCCCCCGGACTATAAAGACCTGAAAACCGGCGAAGAGGTGATGTTTACGGGTATCAAGGTGATTGACCTTCTGATGCCCTATCCCAAGGGAGGGAAGATCGGGCTGTTTGGCGGTGCCGGGGTGGGAAAGACCATCCTGATCATGGAGCTGATTCACAATGTGGCCCGCAAATACAAGGGTAAAAGTGTGTTTGCCGGTGTGGGCGAAAGAACCCGTGAGGGCAATGACCTGCTTCGTGAAATGATTGAGTCCGGAGTGATTGACTACGGGGATGCGTTTCGTAAATCGATGGAAGAGGGCAAATGGGATCTGTCGCTGGTGGATCGTGAGGCGCTGGCGAATTCACAGGCCACTCTGGTTTTCGGTCAGATGAATGAACCCCCCGGTGCGCGTGCCAGGGTTGCGCTTTCGGGCCTTGCCATGGCAGAGTATTTTCGTGATGGCGACGGGGAGGGAAAAGGCAATGACATCCTGTTCTTTATTGACAATATTTTCCGTTTTACCCAGGCGGGTTCGGAGGTTTCGGCCCTGCTGGGGCGGATGCCTTCAGCTGTGGGGTACCAGCCTACACTGGCCACTGAAATGGGTTTGTTGCAGGAGCGGATCACTTCAACCAAGCGGGGATCGATCACATCGGTGCAGGCCATTTATGTGCCGGCCGATGACCTGACGGATCCCGCACCTGCCACGACCTTTACCCACCTGGACGCCACAACCGTGCTGAGCCGCAAAATTTTTGAATTGGGTATCTATCCCTCGGTTGACCCTCTTGACTCTGCGTCGCGCCTTCTCTCACCCCATATTGTGAGGGAAAAGCATTACCAGGTAGCCCGTGATGTGAAAAGCATCCTGCAGCGCTACAAAGATCTTCAGGATATCATTGCAATTCTTGGTATTGATGAGTTATCTGAAGAAGATCAGACGGTTGTGAAACGTGCCCGCAGGGTGCAGCGCTTCCTCAGCCAGCCGTTTTTTGTGGCTGAGCAATATACAGGGATTCCGGGGCAGTTTGTGTCTCTGGAGGACACCATTGATGGGTTTTCGGTGATCCTGAGTGGTGAAATGGACGATTACCCTGAGAGTGCATTCAATCTTGTGGGGAGTATCCGGGAAGTCAGGGAAAAGTCCGCGAACAACAATCACAATCATACAGGTCATGTTTATTGAAGTGATCAGCCCGGAAAAAATTATTTACAGGGGCGAGGTGGGCCTGGTTCAGATGCCGGGCGCGATGGGGTCTTTTGAAGTACTGGAGAACCATGCGCACCTGGTTGCATTGCTGGATGCCGGACGTACCAAAATCATCGATGACCTCAGAAACACCATTTACCTAACACTTTCAGCGGGTGTTGTACACGTGAAGGACAATCACATTACCATCCTTACGGAAAAGTAAGCCCCAAAACAAGCCTGATTTTTCTTATCTTTACAGAAAAAACACTAAATGTTGCAAAAACGGTGGGTGCAAAAAAACGATGAGAATGAAGAGCTCATCCAACACCTTGCCACCACACTGAAGATAGATTCTGCGCTTGCCCGGCTGCTGGTTCAGCGAGGCATATCCGATTTCGGAGAAGCGCGTGACTTTTTCCGGCCTTCGTTTGATAAGCTGCACGACCCATTTCTGCTGAAAGATATGGATGTGGCCATTGAGCGTATTGAAAAGGCCCTGGAAAAGGGTGAGCGCATCATGGTTTACGGCGATTATGATGTGGACGGAACCACTGCAGTTGCCCTTGTGTACAGCTTCCTTAAAGAGTTTTATTCCAATCTTGATTACTATATCCCTGATCGCTACAAAGAGGGCTACGGAATATCCAGGCAGAGCATTGATTATGCCAGGGAAACCGGCGTCGGTCTGATCATTTCGCTGGATTGCGGGATAAAGGCACACAACCAGATTGGTTATGCCGCTGACAATGGAATTGATTTCATTGTGGTGGATCACCACCGCCCCGGCGATCAGCCTTTGCGGGCCACAGCCGTGGTGGATCCCAAGCAGTCTGACTGTTCCTATCCTTACAGGGAATTGTCCGGTTGTGGGCTGGGGTTTAAACTGGCGCAGGCCTACTACCTGAAAAATGGGCTTCCGTTTGACCGCCTGAAAAAATATCTTGACCTCGTAGTGGTAAGCATTGCTGCTGATGTGGTTCCCATCACGGGTGAAAACAGGGTACTTGCCTACTACGGCTTGAAACAGCTGAACTTTCATCCAAGGGCGGGCCTGGAGTCCATTCTGTTTTACAGCAATGTGTACCGCAAGTCGGAGCCGGATCATCTGACAGCTTTTACCAGGGAGATCGGTGTGGGCGATCTGATGTTTCTGATCGGTCCGAAAATCAATGCCGCCGGCCGCATCAAAAATGGCAAAAAAGCGGTGGATCTGCTCATCTGCAAGAAAATGGGGGATACCCACGAGCTGAGTGAAGACATCAACGACCAGAACACCGAGCGGCGCAGCCTGGATACAGAGATCACCCGTCAGGCCATGCAGCGGATTACCAGGGATCCGGCGCTTCGAAACAGCAAGGCCACGGTTTTGTATGACCCCGACTGGCACAA
>PWIY01000382.1 GCA_003560215.1 Bacteroidales bacterium
TGGCTTCGTATCCTGCTTCTTCCGTTTGCATTGCTGTATGGTGTGGCCATCTGGCTGCGCAACCTGCTTTTTGATACAGGAATCCTCCCCTCCAAATCATTTCCGATACCGGTGATCAGTGTGGGAAACCTGAGTGCCGGCGGGGCCGGGAAAACGCCCCATGTGGAATACCTGGTGGATTTGCTTAAAAATGAATACCGCATCGCGGTTCTGAGTCGTGGATACAAAAGGAAAACCAAAGGTTTTTTGCTTGCCGGCCCCGATTCAACTGCCAGCGATATCGGGGATGAACCCCTGCAAATTCACAAAAAACACCCCGACATCCTTGTTGCCGTGCAGGAAAAACGGAGAAAAGGCATTGAGCGCATCATGAGAGAGCACCCGGAGGTAAACCTCATCATCCTGGATGACGCATTTCAGCACCGTTATGTAAACCCGGGACTCAACCTCCTGCTTACCGGCTATTACAACCCGTTTTTCCGAAACTTCCTTCTTCCGGTGGGCAACCTCAGGGAAGCCAAACGGAGGGCCAAACGGGCTGATGCCCTGGTGGTGACCAAAACGCCAAAGGTGTTTTCGCCGCTCGACCGGCGTTTTTTTGTTCAGAAGCTGCGTCGCTACAAACTCAAAAACATCTATTTTTCCAGGCTGGCTTATCAGCGGTTCATTCCGATGACCCCCGGTACGCCCGATTGCCCTCCGGCGGACATCAAAACAATCTTTCTCCTCACGGGCATTGCCAACCCGGAATCTCTCCAGGAAAGGCTTAAAACAAGATGCAAAGACCTGGTTGTGCACCGTTATCCGGATCACCATCAGTTCAGGGAAAAAGACCTGAAAAAACTCAGAAAAGTTTTTACCGAAACCATCAGCCACTCAAAAATTGTGGTGACCACAGAAAAAGATGCCATGCGTATGGAAAGCGAACAGCTTCGTGAACAACTGGATGGAATACCTGTTTATTGCCTGCCGGTCAGGGTGGCCTTTCATCGCGATGACAAAAGAAAGTTTGACCGCATGGTTTTCCGTTTCCTGGAGGATTTCCACGGGGGGCAAAATAACCAGGAAAAGTCTGACAGGTAAATCGACGTCATTTCTTTTTCATGGGCTGCATTTTCCCATAAGTCAATGACCGCCAGGCCCACTCAAAGGGGCCAAACCGGAAATGCCTGAGCCAGTAGTCGCTCCAGGCGAGCTGAATCGCAAAAATAACCACTGTAAGCAGTATCCCGTAAATAAAATTCATTTCCCCGTACAAGCCCAGGCCGTAACCGTAAAAAATGGTGGTACAAATGATCGACTGGGTCAGGTAGTTGGTCAGCGCCATTCGTCCGGTCATGGCAAGCTTCCGGACAAGCCACTGCCTGCATTCGCAACGCAGCCAGAACACAAACAGGCTGATGTACACAAAAGCGGTTGCCGGACCACCGACAGAAAATCCTGCCTGCATGATCAACAGCTCCCTGCTGGGTTCAATATGACTTGCCATTGGTGCATAAGTCGCAATCAGCCAGTTACCGGCAATCGCAAAGGGCAGTGATACCAGGCACAACTTCCTGAAAAAAGAAAAATATCTGTCAGTATTTTCAAGATAGCCTTTCCTGGCGGCAAAAAGACCAAGCAAAAACATGGAAAGCACAGTCGGGAAAAAGGTGAATATACCACCCAGCACATAGGAGTACTCAGTCAGGCGTATCCGCATGATTTCAGAAAAGCTGCCTGATGAATAAACATGCATGGCACGATCGGCCAGCGCCATGAACTGCTGCTCACTTTCCCTGAAGCCTGCTTCAAGATCCGCTGCCACTTCCGGAATGCCCATTGCCATATTGACTGCACCATAAAGCAACGCAGTAAATACCAGGGGAATGAGCAAAAACACGATGGCCCAGATCAGCACAGAACGGTCTGATTTATTGCGAAACCATGTCATAATGAATCCGAAAAGCGCATAGATCACCAGAATATCCCCATACCACAGCAGCAAAACATGCAGCGCCCCAATCAACAGCAAAAAGAGCAGGCGACGCCTGAAAAGATTGATGATACCGCCCCCTGCTTCATCAGCTTTCCGCATGAAATAATAAAACCCGATGCCGAAAAGCAAAGAAAAAAGCACATAGAATTTTCCATGAAAGAAAAAATCGATCACCCACCGGGCAGCCATATTGGCCGGATCTGTCCAAAGACTCATGTCTCCGATCAGGGTAGCCATGGGCGAATTGAACACGGGCATATTGACCATCAGGATCCCCAGCAAGGCGAATCCGCGCAGTACATCAAGAATAAAAACCCGTTGCTGGTTGTTCAGGGGTTCTGCAGGGACAGGTGTTTCCATGTTAAAAGGCTTTTTTTTGCAAATGTAGGCCTTTATTTACAACAACAGAACCCTCCGTTGCGAAAAGTTCTGTTGTCATTGTCAGATCCGGCGACTCAGTCCGGTGACCCGGAAGTCCGGCCCGGAAGCCTTACCCAAAAGTCCTGACCGTCCCGAAATACTTTCCGGAAATCCTGGCCGACAGCCTTATCCAGCCTGCTCAACGGCCCTGAAAGCAAATGGCGGATTGTACTTCAGTTCCAAACCTCGCCACGGAAACCCAATCCCTTAAAACGGAAGGTCATCTTCTTCGGGTGGCGTATTATCAGCCGGAGCCTCCGTATTGCCACCCCCTGCCGGCTCATTGCCACCGGTCTGGCCGGGTTTGCCCCCGACAAAATTCATCACAAGGCCGACAATTTCGGTGGTATATCTTTTATTGCCTTCCTTGTCTTCCCATTCACGGGTTTGAATACGGCCTTCAATGTATACCTGGCTTCCCTTTGTAAGGTATTTTTCAGCCAGCTCGGCCCGGTTTCGCCACAAAACCACCTGGTGCCATTCGGTCTTCTCCACCATTTCCCCGTCACGGCCTTTAAAATACTCATTGGTTGCCAGCGGGAAGCGGGCTACTTTTACCCCGCTTTCAAGGGTATTGATCTCCGGATCCTTGCCCAGGTTCCCCAGTAAGATCACTTTGTTTACTCCTGCCATAATGTTGATATTTTAAGTTAAAAAATATGTTTACGTCTGCTAATGTAGTGTTTTTTTAACCCAAACAAGATCGTTTCCGGCTGAACTGTCAAAATACATGTCTAAGCGATACAACCCCGCGCAGGTTTTTCACATCCTCCTGCTCTTCAAACCTGAACTTTTCGTCAGGTTCTCCGTATGCGGCCAGATCGTAAACAAGTTCAAAGCCCAGGGAAGTTCCGCCAGACTGGTAAACCAGCCGTGGCGCCACCCTGTACATGTAAGCTATATTGCTGCCGCGGGCCCAGACTTCCCCCGTAATGCGCTCTGAAGCACCCAGATTTTCAGCGTACCCGGCAAACAAGCCGTATTTCCAGGTCTCCCCTCCCCCTTCCAGGTCTGCCAGGGCAGAAACTGAACGAATGCCGGTGTATGCGTAAATGCCCCTTTCCGGATCCAGTAACTCACTTTCTCCGTAGCCACCAAGCATAACCAGGTGGCTGTTGTTCTCACCGTAATTCACCTGGGCTTTCAATGTGGCTGAGCTGCCGGTAAAAGCCGCAAAGACATTTCCCTGCAGGCCATGCATCATTTCGGTGGTCCTGAAGCCTTCGGAAGTAACTTCTCTGGGACGGAGAAACTGATATCCGACTGTGGTGCCCACCAATACACTTTCATTTTCATAGCTCAACCGGGCAAGTGTTTCCGGGATCCCGCTGTTACGGATGTACAAAGAACTGCCCCCTCCGGGCCCGAGGGAGGGAAAATCGCTGTGGGTCAATGCCGCAGCTAAAAGCCCGAAGCCTCCCCGGCTCCAGGAAACCCGGAGTTGCGGTGCCCTGTTCAGACCATGAAACGGCACCCCACCCGCATAGGAAACCGTATTGGGAAAACTCCCGGCCACAAACATGGGGTGCCAGTACTGGCCTGCCAGCAATGCTGTTTCTGACCACTCCAGAGACAAATAGGCATGACGTAAACGGGCCATGTGATGCAACCCTCCCGAAGTACCAAGAAAGTCCCCTTCAAGGCGGAGGCCCAGGGCCGCACCAAACACTTCCGGGCCTGTCAGCTCTACTCCCAGGCGGGAAGACAAAACCATCATATTGAAAGAGGCATCTCCGTTCAGGTCATTGCCATCAGGATCCGGATCACGGCCTTCAGGGAACAGCAACACCGTACCTTCCCGGGCAGCAACCACTGACCGGCTGTCAAATATGGTTTCATAATTCATAAACCCGTAAATCGATTTTTCCCAGCCGGAAGCAAGTCCACTGGCCGGGCCGGCTAAAACCAATACAATCAATGCAAACAACGCTCTACCTTTCATAACATCTATTTCCAGAAAATTTGCCCGAAATTAGCAAAAATCTACCACACGATAGAGCCGATCCACCAGCCTGGGTTTGGGCAGGTCATCAAACAAGTCCGGCCGCGTAATTTCGAAGTGGTTCTGCAAAACACCCATTGCATGGCGGTTAACTTCCGCCTGATAAAACCTCGCATGTATGGTCTGATGGGTCAGCTGGTGCTTCTGTTCCACCACCGGCCTGATGATCAAAAGTTCACCGGGATGCATGCCCAGGGTATTCCACCAGGGATGCCTGAAAACCTCCTCTTCAGGCATTGCATGCGTTGCCTCCAGAAGCGGAAACTCATACATGTTTTTCCAGATGTCGTTGCCGGTTCGCTGTTGCACAAAAAAAACCGGGAAGCCCTCATGATCTGTCCCCCGGAATAAAAAATAATTGAAATACCGCTCACGGGCGGTTTTTTTCAGGCTGCGCACAGGATATTTCCCAACGCTGTTTCGCTGCCTTGCCAGGCATTCATGCTGAAACATACATGACTGGCACAATGGGGCCGACGGCCTGCAAACCATGGAACCGAAGTCCATCAATGCCTGGTTGAAAGCACCGGGGCGGTCATCGGGGATCAGGTTCATTGCCAGCTCACGGATCAAATTTTTCCCCCGGCTGGTATCAATGCTCTCATCCACGGCAAAAATCCTTGACAACACCCTGTAAACATTGCCGTCAACAGCGGGAACCGCCTCTCCGAAAGCCATGGAGGCAATGGCCGCGGCCGTATAGGGGCCGATGCCCCTGAGGCGGACCAGTTCAGCGCTGCTTTCAGGAAGGCTGCCTCCGTAGTGCTCCGCCACTTCTTTGGCGGCCCGGTGAAGGTTTCTCGCCCTGGAATAATACCCGAGACCCTGCCAAATCCGTAAAACCTGCTCCTCCGTGGCTGCAGCCAGCTGAAACACATCCGGAAATCTTTCCATAAAACGCAGATAATAAGATAGCCCTTGATCCATGCGGGTTTGCTGAAGAATGATTTCAGAGATCCATATATGGTAAGGATCACGGGTATCCCTCCAGGGGAGCGACCTGCCGTTCAGGTCATACCAGTGAATAAGGCGGGTAGAAAAATCCATAAGCAGCTTAAAAATTGGTCAGTAATTTTTCGGATCGGAACCCTAACCGATTGACGTAAAAATAATTAATTTGTTTCCTTGTGATTCAGAAAAAGTTTATCTTTGCAACCCTGAAACAGAGAAAAACAGTATAATTCGCTTATAACCAAAAAGTAAACATTATGACTAAAGCTGAAATCGTAACGGAAA
>PWIY01000246.1 GCA_003560215.1 Bacteroidales bacterium
AATTGGCCCCTTTGCTCATCATCGGGAAGGCAGCGTCAGTGTATTTGTTTAATTAATGGATAAATGGAGACTACCTTTGAAAATTAAGCACGTTTTAGTATCACAGCCACCGCCGGAAAATGATAAGTCGCCATACACGGATCTTATCGAACAGTATAACCTGAATGTGTGTTTCAGGAAATTTATCAAGGTTGAAAGTATCGGAGCCAAAGAGTTCAGGCGTCAGCGGATACAGATTCCTGACCACACTGCATTGATCATCACATCAAAAAACGCCATCGACCAGTTCTTCAGCCTTTGCGAAGAGCTGCGGGTGGAGGTTTCTGACCAGATGAAGTATTTCTGTACTTCTGAAGCCATTGCCCTGTATCTTCAGAAATACGTCCAGTTCAGAAAACGCAAAATCTTTTATGGCAACGGACAGTTCAGTGATCTTCTGGGGCTGATTAAAAAGCACAAGGACGAGAAATACCTGTTTCTTTGTGCAGAAAACCACAAGAAGGATTATCCGCAGTTGCTGAAGCAAAACAAGATCCAATTTACCATTGCACCGATATACCGGTCAGTTCCTGAAGATCTTTCGGATGTCAATATTGAAAAATATGACATGCTTGTTTTTTTCAGCCCTTTCGGGATCAAGTCGTTGATGGAGAATTTCCCGGACTTCAGGCAGAACAATACCGTGATTGCTGCGTTTGGTAAGGGCACGATTAAAGCTGCGGAAAAGGAAAAATTCAACGTACAGGTTCCGGCACCCACTGAAACAGCCCCTTCCATGATCATGGCCATCCAGGAGTACCTGGAGGCAAACAAGAAATAACAAGCAGGTTCTGGTGACCACCCACCTGTTCCCGCAGATGATTGTGCGGCATGTATACTTTTACCAGGAATGAACGCCTCAGCAATTACCGTCTTAAGTCATTGCTTTTTGACAAAGGAGACAGCTTTTTCCATTATCCATTCCGGGTGATCTTTCTGCCCGTGAAAAGGGAGGAGGCGGAGGTTTTGCCGAACCCAAAGAAGCCACTCTCACGGGGTGAAACATTCCGGTTCCCGGTACAATTCCTTGTGGCTGTTCCGGGGAAACGCATCAAAAGGGCCACCAAAAGAAACCGTATCAAACGCCTCACAAAAGAAGCGTATCGAAAAAACAAAATCCCCCTCTACTCGTTGTTAGAAGAAAGGGGTATGGTGTGCCTGCTTGGTTTGATCTATGCAGCGAAGGAGCCGGTTTCGTATGAGGTGGTTGAGAAATCAGTGTCATTCATTGTGACGGCACTTGAGGATAAGATCAGGGAGCGGGCAAACGGCTTGCACTGATCCTGTATAAATGAATTGAGTATTGAAGTATCTGATCAGAGTCATAAAATCATTGCTGAGCTGGCTGTTGATCGGCCTGATCAGGTTTTACCAGGGAGCCTTGTCTCCTTATCTTCCGCCTTCCTGCAGGTATTCACCAACCTGTTCGGAATACGGACTTGAAGCTGTCCGGAAGCACGGCCCTTTCAGGGGCGGATGGCTGACCATCAGAAGACTTTCATCCTGTCACCCATGGGGTGGCAGTGGATATGACCCAGTACCATAGATTTAAATTTATTGTTATGAAACATATTCGTCAGAAAATTAGCGGAAAATTCAGGATTTTTCTTGTTGTAACCCTGCTGGCTTCTTCATCTGTTTTGCTGACAGGCTACGGAACCAGAAATTTCGAAATTGCAAAAAACCTGGATATTTTTTCCACCCTTTTCCGGGAACTTGTGGTCAACTATGTGGATGATGTGAACGTGTCTGACGTGATGCGTTCAGGCATCGATGGCATGCTATCCGGACTTGATCCTTATACTACTTTTATCCCTGAATCTGAAATCGAGGACGTGCGCTTCATGACCACCGGCCAGTATGGAGGCATCGGAGCGCTGATCCAGCGCAGGAACGACCGGGTCATGATTGCAGAACCCTACGAGGGCAACCCGGCTCATGAGGCCGGTTTGCTGCCGGGAGACATTATTCTTGAGATCAACGACCGGTCGGTGGCCGGTCTTGAGGTGGGAGAGGTGCGGAACCTGCTTACCGGGCAGCCCGGAACCACCATTGACATGCTGCTTGAACGGGAGGGAGATCCTGAGCCTTTTCTGAAAACCATTGAGCGGAAAGTGGTGCAGGTGGATAATATCCCCTATTACGGAATGCTGGATGAATCAACAGCATACATCAAACTGACCGGGTTTACCCGCAATGCCGGCCGGGAGGTAAGGGATGCCTTCATGGAACTTCGTGACAACCACGATGTGGAATATGTGATCCTCGACCTGAGGGGCAACGGGGGAGGTCTGTTGAATGAGGCGGTCAATGTAGCCAACTTGTTTATTGACAAGGGAGAACTGATCGTAAGGACCGAAGGCCGTCTTGAAGACCGCAGGTCGGTGCACCGTACGCTGAATGATCCGCTGGATACAGATATTCCGCTGGCGGTACTGATCGACCGGCAGTCTGCATCTGCCTCCGAGATTGTGGCAGGAGCCATCCAGGATTATGACCGGGGGGTGGTCATTGGTCACCGCAGTTTCGGAAAAGGACTGGTGCAAAACGTATTGCCACTGAGTTACAACACACAGCTGAAGGTAACGGTGGCTGAGTACCTGATTCCCAGCGGCAGAAGCATACAGGCCATTGACTACGCGGATCGTCGTGAGGATGGCAGTGTGGCTGAAATTCCGGATTCACTCAAGGAAGCCCATGAAACCAAAGGCGGCAGAGTGGTTTACGACGGAGGAGGCATTGAGCCTGACGTACCGGTTGAAAGGCCGCAGATGGGGCAGGTGACAAGGGCGCTGATCCGTCAGCACATGATTTTTGATTTTGCCACCCGTTATCACCGGGAGTACAACGAGCTGAACCCGCCTGAAGAGTTTTACATTTCGGATGGTTTATATACGGACTTTCAAAGTTTTGTTTCCAGCAGGGACTTTACTTACAAAACCGACAGTGAAAGGCTGCTGGAGCAATTTGAGCGAACGGCTTCCCGGGAAAAATATTATGACGCCATTGCAGACCATTTTGAAGATGTAAAACAAAAAATCCGGGAAGAAAAGTCGCATGATTTTGTTACTTTTCGTGATGAGATCACACAACTGCTGAAGGAAGAGATCGTTTCACGCTATTACTATCAGAAGGGGAGGGTCATTGTGTCGCTCGATGCAGATCCGGATGTGGAAAAGGCGCTGCAAGTGCTGGCTGACGAACCTGTTTATTCGGGGATATTAGCCGGCAGGGACTGACATGGTGGGTATTCCGGCACACCATACCGGCAGAGATGCGGTTCACCGGTGGATTTACATCACCGGACTGGGGCTTTTCGCTGTTGCTTTGCCCTCCTCGGTATTTTTAATGAGCCTCTCTCAGATCATTCTCTTTGTTAACTGGCTGGCTGAAGGAGGCTTCAGGGAAAAGTTCAACCGGTTTTTCCGGCATCGCCCTGCATTGGTATTTGTTTCGATTTACCTGGTCCATATAGTTTTCCTGTTTCATTCTGCTGATTTTGACTACGGGCTCAGTACCCTGCGGACCAGACTGCCTGTTTTGTTATTTCCCTTGATGGTGGTCAGCTCGGCACCACTTTCTTCAAAAGTATGGCGGTGGATCATGCTGGCTTTTTCTGCTGCGGTCACCGTGGTGTCATTTTTCAGTCTGCACATCTTTTTGTCCGGTGATTATACGGATTACCGGGAGCTTTCTCCCTTTATCTCCCACATCAGGCTCAGCCTGATGGTGGCTTTGTCGGTATTTTTGCTTTTTTACCTGGCGGGAAATGACTTTTCCGGCCACCGGAAATGGAAAGCAGTCTGCCTGTCCATGGCCGTGTGGCATGTGGTATACCTGGGCATGTTGCAATCATTGTCGGGGGTGGTGGTTTTTGCCGCGGTACTCCTTGTGCTTGGTCTTCAGGAATTTTCGCGTGGAAACAGGTTGCGGAAGGTGGCGGTCTTTTCTGTCATGGCCCTGCTCCTGGCGGGGATGGTCATGCTGGTGGGATCCCTCTGGCAGGGAATCCGGCACCAGGAGGAAAAGGATCTGTCGTCGCTGGACAGCCATACGGCAGCCGGCACACCTTATCTGCATGACAGGCAGGCCCCTCACAGGGAAAACGGTCACCTGGTATATATTTACATTGCAGAAGAGGAACTCCGGGAAGCGTGGAACAAGCGAAGTGACCTTGATTTTGACGGAGACAACCTCCGGGGCGAACCGCTGAAACATGTTCTATACCGCTATATGGCGTCAAGGGGCCTCAGAAAGGATTCGGATGGTCTGAACAAGCTTGACGACCGCGAAGTAACCGCTGTGGAGGAAGGTGTAACCAACGTCCGTTATCTTGACTGGCCCTGGCTGATAACCCGCTTGCACCAGTCTTTATGGGAGCTGGAGCAGTACAGGACTTCCGGGGACCCCACCGGACATACACTGACCCTGCGCCTGCAATTCTGGGAAGCCGCACTGGTTGCCATCGGGGAGAATCCCGTTTTTGGCTGGGGCACCGGCGACATTCGTGTGGCATCAAGTTACGGGCTTGAACAAATCGGGTCTGCACTTGGGTTTGAGCGCTGGATGAAACCCCACAACCAATACCTGTCTTTTGCCGTGCTGTTTGGCCTGCCCGCTGCCCTTTGGATATTGTTTGCCATGATCTGGCCGGCAGTCAGCATGAAGGGCTTCAGGTTTCTGCCTTTTTTGGCTTTTTTCGTCATCCTGATGGTATCGATGATCAATGAGGACACCATCGACACCCAGGCAGGATTGTCGTTCTTTGTGTTTTTTTACACCATGTTGCTTTTTGGAAGAAGGGAGAGGGTGGAAGTTAGAAGTTAGAAGGTGGAGGGTAGAAGGTAGAAGATAGAGGGTAGAAGTTGGAAGGTAGAGGGTAGATCCCGAAGGGATCACATGCTACTAACACAGGAACATGTACTTACCCTTCGACCCCTTCGGGGTCGCACGTAACTGACGTAGGAAGAGCACCACCCTCACCGATCCCGAAGGGATCACATGTCACTGACAGGGTGCGAAGCACCCGGAGGAAGAGCTTGAGACTCGGGGTAGATCCCGAAGGGATCACATGTTACTGACAGGGTGGGCCATTTCCCATACCATCGGCAGCTTCCCCTGCCTTTGGCCCATGAGAACCAACAACCCCAAAGGTCTGAACCTAAAATAAATTTAACTATGACAGATAAAAAGTTACAACAATTCATTGATGATTACCGGTCAAAAGTCGCTGACCTGGAAAAGAAAAAGCATGCGGCCTATTTCGACGCGGCGGTTACGGGCGAGGAGAAATACTATCAGTTGTATGAACAGCTGGAGGTGGCGCATACCCGTTTGCTGAGTGACCGGGAGAGTTTTATATTCCTGGCATCTGCAAGGGATAATACTGAGGATTCGCTGTTGAAGCGGCAGGCTGGTCTGTTGTACAATATTTATCAGGCACACCAGGTTCCGGCAGAGTTGCAGGAGGAGATCATTCACCTGGAAACCAAAATTGCCAACCAGTTTTCGGTGTTTCGTGCAGAGGTTGGCGGGAAAAAGCTGACCGACAACGAGGTGGAG
>PWIY01000258.1 GCA_003560215.1 Bacteroidales bacterium
CGGATAGTTGCAGAGGGAAGTGGTTCCTGCGGTGCATGATCTGCATTTGCTCCAGCACTTCTTCCACCCGTTTTTTTCGTTCGGAAGCACTATACCCCAGATAGATCAGGGGGAGTTCCACGTTCTCAAATACGCTGAGTTCGTCTATCAGGTTAAAGTTCTGGAATACAAAACCAATGTTTCGTTTGCGCAGGTTGGCGCGTTGTTTCTCGGAATAACCGGACACTTCCTGATCCAGAAAATGATAGTGGCCGCCACTTGGGTTGTCAAGCAGGCCCAGGATATTCAGCAAGGTAGATTTCCCGCATCCTGAGGGTCCCATGATGGCTACAAATTCTCCTTCTTTGATCCCGAAAGAAACCTTATTCAGGGCTGTTGTTTCCACCTCTTCGGTGCGAAACACTTTTGTTAAATCGACAGTTTTGATCATGATTCGATGGTTTAAAGGGTTAAGATGTATGATGAAGTTATATTATTTCTGATTACAGAGCGCAATAAAAATGGCTGGGTTATCTGAAAATTAGCCGGTCTCTGTCGCCGTAGCTGTCGTAAGAGGATACAATCACCTGTTCTCCGGGCTCCAGTCCTTCCAGGACTTCATAATGGTGGATGTTTTGTCGTCCGATACGGATCTGCCTTTTGGTGGCCTGTGATCCGGAAGGATCCACCACATAGGCCCAGTTTCCTCCCGTGGTCTGATAAAAGCCTCCCCTGGGGATGATCAGGGCATCTGCCACACCGCTGAATTGCAGTCTCAGCTGAATGGTTTGTCCCCTCCGTATTCCTTCAGGTTCATCCCCGCTGAATTCCATATCTACTTCAAAGGCACCACCGCTGATATTGCTGTATATCTTGCTGATTTCCAACTCATATGACTCTCCTCCGTAGGTAAAGGTGGCGATTTGCCCGACAAAAGTTCTGTTGATATAGCGTTCATCAATCCTGGCCCTCAGCTTATATCCGTCAAGGACATCCAATTGTCCGATGTTTTCGCCGGTTGTTTTGGTTTCTCCCCGTTCTGCATTGAAAGCTGAAAGCCGCCCACTGATGGGGGCACGAATGATCAGGTTGTCAAGGGTGGCGTGAAGCATCCGGATATTGTCCTGTACACGGTCTATGGATTCATTGATCTGATCCATTTGTGTGGCCATGTAAAGCGAGTCATGCTGAAGGGTTTTCAGGCCGATGTTGTAGTTCTGCCTGGCAAAACGGTAATCACGTTCTGCATTTTCGTATTCCTCCTCGGAGATGACATCCTGGCTATAAAAACTCTTCTTTCTGTTATAATCTGTTTCTGCGATGTCAAGACGGTATTCCAGTTGGGCCAGTTCGCGCTGAAGCTGAAACATGTTCCTTTCCAGGTTAAGCCTTGTGTTCTGATACCTGTCCAGTACTTCCAGTGCCTGGCTCTCCTGTTGCATATAATTCATTTCCAGTTGCATATTGGAAAGCCTGAGGATTTTGTCCCCTTCTTCAAGGATGGCACCATCACGCACATAGAGCTCTTCGACACGCCCACCGAATGCAGCATCAATATGAATGGTCACAATGGGCTGCACCACTCCGTCTACGGGGATAAACTCCTGAAAGCGACCCTGCTCTACGGTGGCAATGGTCATTTTGTCTTTATCTACGTAAAGCCTGCTGCTGTTATCACGGAAGAACAACAAATAAAGGATAAATACCGTAAGGGCAGTTGCACCTGCAATACTGAGTATTTTTTTTGTTGTCCACTTCTTTTTTTTGATTGCCTTATCCATTGCGGAAATAATTTTAAATGTGTAACCATTGTGAGCTAAACGAATATTGTGCCACAAGTTATAATAAACTGAAAAACAAAGCAATATGGCGATTTCTCATTCAGCTGGATAAAAAAAAGTGTTCGTAAGCGTTCACCAGGTGTATCAAAGCGAACGCATGGCAGATCCGGGGTCACGGCGGTTGCTGTTTCGTCATTACACATTGGCCCACCGCCTGGCGCCGGGAAGACATGGGTTAATGGCAGCTGCTGTTTTCCCTTGCCCACTGGCCCACCGCCTGATGCCAGGAAAGCCCTGGCTGGTAGTGGTTGCTGCAGCGGGTGCTTTGCTTATCGGGATCCGCAGTTTCCGGCTTTCGGGATGTTGATCCCCTTTGAGTGCCTGGTTGTTATTCTCACCCGGGTATATGTGTCAGATTATCTGCTGATTCTTCCTACCTTTGGAAAAAATTCTGGTATGGACAAAAGACTGCAGGCATTTAAGCAACTGCTTGATATTATGGATGATCTCAGGGCGAAATGCCCATGGGACAAAAAACAGACCCTCGAAAGTTTGCGTCACCTGACCATTGAGGAAACCTATGAACTGGCTGATGCCATTCTGGATGACTCACTGGAGGAAATAAAGGGGGAGCTGGGTGATCTGATGTTGCATATTGTTTTTTATGCCAAGATCGGCAGCGAGAAAGGGGCATTTGACATTGCGGATGTGCTGGAGTCGATCAACACCAAACTGATTAACAGGCATCCTCATATTTACGGTGATGTAAAAGCTGACTCGGCTGAGGAGGTTAAAAACAACTGGGAAAAGATCAAGCTTAAAAACGGGAAGAAAAAGGTTCTGGATGGCGTGCCCGGGTCGCTCCCTGCCATGGTAAAGGCTTACCGGATTCAGGATAAGGTCAGGGGTGTGGGTTTTGACTGGGAGAAGCCCCATCAGGTCTGGGACAAGGTTCGCGAGGAAATGGAAGAATTGAATAGCGAGGTGGAAAAGGGAGCCGAATCCACAAAAGTGGAGGCAGAATTCGGTGATCTTTTGTTCGCCCTTATCAATTATGCCCGGTTCATAGGGGTGAACCCCGAGAATGCACTGGAACGAACCAATAAAAAATTTGTGAAGCGTTTTGAGTACCTCGAGGCAGAAGCAAGGAAGGCCGGAAAGGATATGAAAAAAATGAATCTGGCCGAAATGGATGTTTTCTGGGATGAGGCGAAAAAGCTGGAGTAACCAGGGCAGACCTTATTCTTCCTGGCAGCAGCTAACCAGGTAATGTTCAAATTCGAAATAAAAGCTGTTTGCCGCCTTTCCTAAAAAAGGTCCGGCTTCAATGGCGGTGTTGACCTGCGGAATATTGCGTATCTCTTTGATCAGTCGCTGCATGTCAAACTGGTCGCTTGGTTGCTGAACAAGGAAAAGGTAATCCATGTTGGCAGGTTTTTGAAAGAGGGCGGTGGTTTCCAGTTTATTGGGAAGGAGGAAATATTTCCGTAGCAAGCGCCTGTCTGTATGTCTGAATACGGGAACAGCCAGTGGTGGTTTTTGATTCTCAGCAACGAAACTGAAATCCGGCAGGCGCTGAAATGCCGTGCGCAGGTATTGATCCAGCAACCAACACAGCCTGTAGTCTTTCTGTGCGGTAAAAATCCCCACGGCCCTGAAGTCGGGGGTATAATCAATGGCCAATGTCCGTTTTTTCGACATCCTTGTCAATTTGTTCCCATGCCTGCCGGGCGGCATGCTGTTCGGCCCGTTTGATTGAATAATCCTGACCCGTGCCTGTTTTCTCTCCTTCTATCAGCAATTCTACGGTATAAAATCTCCCTTTTTTTCCACGGTCTGTTTCGTCTGTCAGCCTGAACTCCACTTCTTTTCTCTCTTTCTGAGCCCACTCAATAACTTTGCTTTTCAGGTTTACCTCGCGCTTCATCAGTTCATCAATGTCAAGGTGGGTCTGGATGATTTGACGGATGATGATCTGTTTGGTAAACAGGTATCCTTTATCGAGGTAAACGGCGCCAACAAATGCCTCAAATGCGTCTCCCAGTATGGACGATCCTGCAATTCCGCTGTCTTTGCTGGTTTGTATGAGCTTGTCGAGCCCAAGCTTCCGGGAAAGGGTATTGAGGTTGCTCCTGCTTACGATGCGTGAGCGCATTTCAGTCAAAAACCCTTCGTCTTTATAGGGGAATTTTTTAAATAGGAAATCGGCTACAATGGCCCCCAGAATGGCATCCCCCAAGTACTCCAGTCGTTCATTGCATTGCCGGAACCCGTTATCAAAAGACGTTGCCACCGACTTATGGCGAAACGCCAGTTTGTAGATGGCAACGTTTTTGGGCTGATATCCGAAAATATTCCTGATCGCTTCAGATAAAGCGTGCTCTGAAGCATTTCGTTTTCGTCGGATCCGGTGAAAGAGACGCAAAACGGTTTGCTTATTTTTTATATTTTTTAAATGCCACACAAGCATTGTGCCCGCCGAAACCGAATGTGTTGGAAAGGGCGATATCCACCTTGCGTTCTTTGGCCTTTTCAAAGGTGAAATCCAGCTTCTTGTCTATTTCCGGATCATCTGTAAAATGATTGATGGTCGGAGGCACAATGTCGTTCTGAACGGCCAGAATGGTAGCAATGGCTTCTGCTGCGCCTGCAGCACCCAGCAAATGACCGGTCATGGACTTTGTTGAGTTGATGCTCAGCTTATATGCATGCTCTTTAAACAATGACACAATGGCCTTTGGCTCAGCAATGTCTCCCAGGGGAGTTGAAGTACCATGCGTGTTGATATGGTCAACGTCTGTGGTTTTGATGCCGGCATCCTCCAGCGTGTTTTCCATCACCTTCATGGCTCCAAGACCATCCGGGTGGGGGCTGGTCATGTGGTAGGCATCTGCAGACATGCCGCCACCGATCACTTCAGCATAAATTTTGGCACCCCGCTTCAGGGCGTGCTCCAGCTCTTCGAAAATAATGGTTCCGCCGCCTTCGCCAATTACAAATCCGTCCCTGTCTTTGTCGAAAGGGCGTGAGGCTGTTTTGGGATCGTCATTCCTAACCGAGATTGCATGCATGGAGCTGAATCCGCCAACTCCGGCCTCGTTCACGGCTGCTTCAGAGCCTCCGCTGATAAACATGTCAGCTTTTCCCAAGCGAATCAGGTTAAAGCTGTCAATCAGTGCGTTGGCAGAAGAAGCACAGGCCGAGGTTGTGGTAAAGTTTGGCCCCCTGAAACCATATTTGATGGAAATGTGACCCGCCGCAATGTCGGCAATCATTTTAGGGATGAAAAACGGGCTGAATCTGGGCGGGCCGTCGGTTTTTGCATAAGATGAAACTTCTTTGAGGAAGGTTTCCAGCCCGCCGATGCCGCTTCCCCAAATCACACCAACGCGATCCAGGTCGATCTTTTCCAGATCAATTGAGGCATCCCGAATGGCTTCTTCAGCGGATACCATGGCATATTGGGTGAACGGGTCATATTTCCTGGCTTCCTTCCGGTCAAAGTGATCAGCCTGGTTATATCCTTTCACCTCACAGGCAAAGCGGGTTTTAAACTGTGAGGCATCAAAATGTGTGATTGGGGCCGCACCACTTACGCCGTTGATCAGCGCATTCCAGTAATCGGGTACAGAACTCCCGATGGGGGTCAGTGCTCCGAGTCCGGTGACAACTACTCTTTTCAGGCTCATTCGACTGTGTTTTGTTTAACATGTAACATGTTAAATGAAGCCCACATGGGTCAATTCGCCCTTATCTGCGAATAAAACCATACATGTGGGCTTCATCCTTTAACTGA
>PWIY01000346.1 GCA_003560215.1 Bacteroidales bacterium
AGGGTTGACAAGATCCCCTGTTCCTGAGAAAGGTTTTATTTGTTTTCAAGATGGTTTCTTACGGTGGGTGGAGGGCCAGGCGATTAAACAGGGATAATACCAAACAAGTGCGCCGGGCAGTGGATCCGGCAACTTAACATGCATATTTTTTAAACAGATGCGCTGGGCAGTTAAACCGGCAGAATTGCCGGATACGCCCGGACACTAAAACGGTCATCTTAAAAAATACCGATCTTTGATGGCATGAATGAACAGTCAGCCTTAAACAAGCATCAGACTTTTTTGCAGGACAGTAAAAAAATGGCCTTTGACAAGGATCACAGGGCTACCATTGCTTATAATATGTTGCAGTACGAAACTGCGGCTAAAACCGGCAAAGGTCGGTTTGTGAATCTGCCGGAATTGCGCCGCCGGGCTGCGCTCCGCAAACACTATGTGCTGGAGCATCTTGAAGATCATCTCAAGAATTTTGAACATAATTTTACCGCCCGGGGCGGAAAAGTAATCTGGGCACAGGATGAGCAAGAAGCAAAACAGTCAATTCTTTCCATATTTGAACAACATTATGTAAAAACTGTGGTCAAGTCCAAGTCGATGACCACCGAAGAGATCGGACTGACTGAATGTCTGGAAAAAAACGGCATTGAAAGCCTGGAAACGGATCTTGGTGAATTTATTGTCCAGTTAACCGGTGAGCGGCCCTATCACATTGTGACTCCCGCCATGCATCTTTCGGCCAGGCAGGTTGCAGGTGTTTTCCATCAACATTTTGGCTTATCTGAGGATGCAAGTCCGGAAGAGATTACCGCCTTTGCCAGGGAACACCTGCGCGAAAAATTCTACCAGGCCGATGCCGGGGTTACCGGAGCCAATTTCCTGGTGGCAGAAACAGGCAGTGTATCTATAACCGAAAATGAAGGAAATGCACTGTTGTCCGTTTCCTATCCGCGCATCCACATTGTGGTGGCCGGTATTGAAAAGGTGGTGGCTTCACTGGAAGACCTGGATATGTTCTGGCCGTTGCTTTCCGCCCACGGAACCGGTCAGTCTCTCACGGCCTATAATAGTCTGGTAAACGGACCAGCTCAGAAAGGGGAAGGGGAGGGCCCCCGTCAAATGTATGTGATATTGCTGGATAACGGCCGCAGCCGCCTTCTCGGAACCACGCCCCAGCGAAGGGCGTTGTCATGCATCCGCTGCGGAGCCTGCCTGAATGCCTGCCCGGTTTACTGTAATATCGGAGGACATGCCTATGGTACTGTTTACAGCGGGCCCATTGGTGCCGTGATCAGCCCCCACCTGTCGGGTCAGCTCCGGGAACACATTCACCTGAGTCATGCTTCCAGCCTCTGCGGTAAGTGTACAGAAGTTTGCCCGGTTGTCATCGACCTGCACCAACAGCTTCTCCAAAACCGGCGCCTGGCGGTAAAAATGAAACTGCCCTCCCGGACCGAACGCTTTGGCATGAAGGCCTATAAGATGGCGATGAGCAAGCGCAAACGGCTTGATATGGTACCACCCGGCGTAAAAAACTTCGTTGCCCGCACCTTTTTCGGCAAAGCCTGGGGCCCGCGGCGGGAAATGCCCAAAGTCGTGGAAAGCTTCAGCAAACAGTTTCAAAGCAGTGAGTGATTTTGGATCCCGAAGGGGTCGCACCTCGGATCGGACCCCGGAGGGGGTCATATGTCACTAACCGGGGCGCAACCACCCCTTCTTCGATCCCGAAGGGATCACATGCCACTGACCCCGGGCGCAACCACCCCTTCTTCGATCCCGAAGGGGTCGCATATATATAACAAACCCGGACGCAAAGCATCCGGGTTTAAGTGGAGAATACCGGATTCGAACCGGTGGCCTCTTGGCTGCCAGCCAAGCGCTCTAGCCAACTGAGCTAATTCCCCTTGCGCTGGTAGGTTTGCAAAATTAATATCTTTTCTTAATTTGGCCAAAAAATTTACCCAAGGATAAAAATAGCTGCGAATGAAAAGATTATTTTGTGCCGTTAAAGTTACTCCCAACCAGGCCATCCGGGATACAATGGAGGTATTCCGGCGGGAGTTAGATGGAGAGAAAATCAGCTGGGTATCACCCGATAACCTGCATCTGACGCTCAAATTCTTCGGTGACACCCCGGGTCATATGCAGAAAAAGATCGTTCCGGCCCTGCAGAACTCAGCCGGTGAATGTTCAGGATTTTCTTTCAGGATGGAAAGTTGCGGAACCTTCGGAAACCCCAGAATGCCCCGCGTGTTGTGGTTTGGAATTAAGGATGCGGATGACCTGGACTATTTGTACCAAACGGTAAACCGCCAACTGGAGCCCCTTGGCTATAAACCTGACAAAGCTACTTTCGTACCGCATCTGACCATTGGGCGGATCAAACACCTGAGCGATACCGGCCCCCTACGGGAACTGCTTGCCAGCTACGAAAACACAGAATTCGGCACCACCGAGGTAAATGCTTTTTACCTCATCCAAAGCATATTACGCCCCCAGGGGCCCGAGTATAAGTTTTTGAATGAGTTTACTTTGTAAAGTCTGTCGGCGCTGCGCGCTGACGGTTGTTGGTTAGTCGGCGCTGCGCGCCTCCAGTTGCTGGTTTGTCGGGGCTGTCGCCCCTCTAGTTGTTGGTTCTCATGGGATGACAACGGTGACAGTAGCCCAAAAACTGTGGCCAGAGCCAGGTAGTTGTTGGTTCTCATGGGATGCGAGACGGGAAAGATGCCGATGGCCTGGTAAATGGCCAACGCAGTTGTTGGTTTTTTTAGTAACGTTGGACCCCTTCGGGGTCGGATCAACCAATAACTGCCAGATTTCGGCCACGGTCTGTGGGCTACTCCCACAGTTCGCATCCCGTGGAAACTAACAACCGGAGGGGCGACAGCCCCGACTAACCAACAACTGCCAGACTTTGGTCACGGTCTGTGGGCTACCCCCACAGTTCGCATCCCGTGGAAACTAACAACTTGAGGGGCGATAGCCCCGAATAACCAAAATTACCGACATATGTTACCATCAGCAGTTAAAACCAAAATTACCGACATCATTTCTGATCGTACCGGCAAGCCGGTGGCCATCAAAAAGGCATCGGGGATTGGCGGCGGATGTATCAACGATGCCCACAGGGTTGAAACCGATCAGGGAAGCTTTTTTGTTAAGTTCAACCACGCGGGTCGTTATCCCGGCATGTTTGAAGCAGAGGCCAGGGGATTGAAACTGCTTTATGAATCGCAGCAAAACAATGCGCAGCAAAACGCCACCCCCCAGAATGATTCCCCAATAGTGGATGTGCCTAAAGTAATTGGCTGCGGCGAACAGGACGACATCAGCATGCTGGTGCTTGAATACATCGAAAGCAGCGGGAAAAACCCGGACTTCTGGCAGGATTTCGGGCAAGGCCTGGCAGCCATGCACCGCCACCAATCTGAAACCGGTGAATTTGGCCTGGATCACGACAACTACATCGGGAGCCTGCCCCAGTACAACCATCCCCATAAAACCTGGACTGAGTTTTTTGTAAACCAGCGGCTGGAACCCCAGCTGAAAATGGCGCGCGACAATGGAAAGGCAGGAGGGGAGTTGGCAAAGATGTTTGACAGGCTCTACACCCGGCTGCAGGAGTTTTTCCCCGAAGAACCACCGTCGCTGCTGCACGGCGACCTGTGGAGCGGTAACTACATGACAGGTGACAGAGGCCAGGCGGTGATCATCGACCCGGCCGTGTATTACGGCCACCGATACATGGATTTGGGCATGAGCAAACTCTTCGGCGGCTTTTCCACCGCTTTTTACGAAGCCTATAACGACGCCTGGCCCCTTGAGCCGTCCTGGAACGAAAGCATGGACATAGCCAACCTGTATCCCCTGATGGTGCACGTGAACCTTTTCGGCGGAGGTTACCTTTCAAGCGTGAAAGGCATCCTGAAAAGGTTTTAAAGTGGTTTGTCGGCGCTGCGCGCCTCCGGTTGTTAGTTCTCATGGGATGGGGATCGTGGGGGTAGCCTGTGAATCGTGGTCGGAGCCACGGAGTTGTTGGTTGTTGGGTTTTTCTTGTTAATTTTACCGGTATGAAGAAAAAGAAAATCGGAAAATATCAGGAAAGGGAGGTGAAGTTGATCTCACCGAAAAAACCTTTCGACCGGGAATTTTTTCAGCAATTACCCAAAACAGACCTGCATGTGCACCTGGATGGGTCGCTGCGCCTGGAAACCATCCTGGAACTGGCTCAGAAAGACGGGGCTGACATCGGCGCTACGACGCTGAAACAGCTCGAGAAGACACTTCAGCCCGGAAAAACCCATGAATCCCTGAATCAATACCTCAAAGCCTTTGACCTGACCCTCAAGGTGCTGCAGACAGAGGAAGCATTGTACCGAGTTGCGTATGAGCTGGCAGAGGATTGTGCAAAGGAAAATGTACGTTATATCGAGGTCAGGTATTCTCCCATACTACATACTCAGAAAGGACTGCCGGTATCTGTAATCCTTGAGGCAGTCATTGAAGGACTCAAAGATGCTGAGCGTGATTTTGACATTGCCACCGGAGTGATCGTTTGCGGAATCCGAAACATCTCCCCCGAAGTAAGCCTGCAGATGGCCGAATTGGCGGTGGCGTTCAAGAACAGGGGCGTGGTGGGTTTTGACCTGGCCGGAGCCGAATACAACTATCCGGCAAGGGATCACCTGGATGCCTTCAACCTCATCTTGTCCAACAATGTCAACGTGACCATCCATGCCGGTGAGGCCTATGGCCCGGACAGCATTCACCAGGCCTTGCATTATTGTGGCGCCCACCGCATCGGGCACGGCACCCGGTTGAAAGAAGACGGTGATCTGCTGAATTACGTCAACGACCACCGTGTTCCCCTTGAGGTATGCCTGTCGAGCAATGTGCAGACCCAGGCATCCAAGACCCTGGAGCTGCACCCCTTCAAGTTTTACCTGGATCTGGGTCTTCGTGTGGCCCTGAATACCGACAACCGGCTGGTAACCAATACCACCATGTCCGATGAATACCTTCTGGCCTATAAAACCTTTAGCCTGAGCCCCCAGAATATTCTCGATCTGGTGATCAACGGAGTCAAGTCCGCCTTCATTCCCTTTGAGTACAAAAAGTGGTTCCTTCGTGAGGTGAAACAACAGGCCATTGAGCTGATTAACGGGTACGGTCAGCAACAGGAATAAAGAACCGGGGGATTTGGGTGCCGGCTTCCTGCTCCAGAGGTATGTTCCCGGTTTCTTCTCCATTGCTTCAAAGGGATCAGGATCCAGAAAAGACCCATCAAAAAAATGGCCATATTGTTTGAATCTAATTGGTTATATAGTTGGAACCTGAATGGCCACATGGTATGAACCTGAATGGCCATATGGTATGAACCTGAATGGCCACATGGTATGAACCTGAGTGGCCAAATGAATTTGAGTTTTGAATATGAGCCGTGGGAAAGGAAATGTTGACAAAGTGAGAGATCATGGCAGGCAAATCTGGTCTGTATCAGGAAATGTCATTTTTTCCAGATGAAATGAAAGGC
>PWIY01000037.1 GCA_003560215.1 Bacteroidales bacterium
GGATTCCCAGTTTGGCTTCAACCTGATGCAGGAAGAGCGTGAGGGAGGGCAAAAAGCTTTCTTCACCAACGGTGAACCTGCCGGCTCGGATCAGTACTTCGGCTACGGGACCAACACCACCCGTTTCCACGCATTTGCCCGAACAGGATTTTACTTTGAAAGCATGCCGGATGCAAGCCTTGGCACCCAGTTCAGTTTCACCCATCACGATCAGGAGTCGTATTACGGGCAGCGTCCGTACAACGGGCAACAAAACACCTTTTATGCCAACATATTGTTTGCCAACACCATGGGGCATCCGGATCATTCATTTGCTGCCGGAGTCAGTTTCATGATAGACGATTACAGTGAACAGCTGAATGATTCATTGTTCGACCGGCATGAATCAGTACCCGGTGCCTTTTTTGAGTATTCCTACCATACCCATGAACGGCTAACTGTGGTGCTGGCTGCCCGGGCTGACCACCACAACATGTTCGGAACTTTGTTTACGCCCAGGTCGCATCTGCATTTCAACATCAACGAGGAAACAACCATCCGGGCTTCAGCCGGCAAGGGCTACAGGGTGCCCAACCTCATTGCCGAAAATACCGGTCTCCTGGTGAGCAATCGCAGCATTGCGGTGCGTGATGACCTTGAGGCAGAGGAAGCCTGGAACTATGGCGGCAGCATTACCCGTCGATTTGATTTCCTTGGAAGGGAAGGATCGCTGGCTGCCGAATTTTACCGCACCGATTTTGTGAACCAGATGATTGTGGATGTGGACAGTGACCATACCAAGGCTATTTTTTATAACCTGGACGGTGACTCTTATGCCAACAACTACCAGGTGGAACTGAGCCTGGAGCCCGTCCGGCGGTTTGACCTGACCGCCGCATACCGTTTTACAGATTCCTATGCCACCATTGGCGGTGAGTTGCGACGACAGCCATTTGTGAACCGTTACCGCGGGATGCTTTCGGGCTCTTATGCCACACAGGCCAACGACTGGCAGTTTGACCTGACTGCACAATTCAACGGAACCAGCCGGCTGCCCGATATGCCTGAATCTTTTAACTTGCAGGATAAGTCCCCTTCCTATACCCTGATCAATGCACAGGTGACTTATCGCTGGAACCGGATGGAGGTTTATGTTGGTGGCGAAAACCTGACAGATTACATCCAGGAGAATCCGATTCTGAACCATCACTCCCCGTTTGAGGAAGGGTTTGACGGAAGCATGATCTGGGGGCCGCTTATGGGACGTAAATTTTATATGGGCCTGAGGTATACCATTGAACGGCAATAATGTCCGGAACTGTCAGACTTTTTCCTTATATTAATTGAGTGGTGTTTGATTAAAAACTGATCAAAGACGCTCTGCATGAAGGAAAAAGTTCTGCAAAAGTTAAATGTGCTGGCTGATGCGGCCAAGTATGATGTGTCCTGTTCTTCAAGCGGAAGCAGCAGGGCGTCCAAAGGCGGTGCAGGAAAAACTGTGAGTTCCGGCGTTTGCCACTCTTTCACAGAGGACGGGCGATGCATCTCACTGCTCAAGATTCTTTATACGAACCATTGCATCTATGATTGTGCCTACTGTGTAAGCAGACGGTCCAATGACAGGCCCAGGGCTGCTTTTACGGTGAAAGAGCTGGCTGATCTTACCTGGGAGTTTTATTCCCGAAACTACATTGAGGGGTTGTTTCTGAGTTCCGGGGTGATGGTCAGCCCGGATCACACCATGGAGCGCATGGTAGCCGTGGCCCGTTTGCTTCGGAGTGAGTACCGCTTCAACGGGTATATCCATATGAAGTCCATCCCGGGAGCGGATCAGCTGCTGGTGGAGGAAGCCGGTTTGCTGGCTGACCGCCTCAGTGTCAATGTGGAGATCCCCACGGATACGGAGTTAAGGCGGCTCGCGCCGGAAAAAAACCACGGAAGTGTGTTCGACCCGATGAATCAGATCAGCCGGCATGTACTGATCAGCAAAGAAGAGCGGCGAAAGTACCGCAAGGCGCCTCGTTTTGCCCCTGCCGGCCAAAGCACCCAACTGATTGTCGGGGCTTCGCCTGAAACGGATTACACCATTTTAAGGCTGGCATCCGGATTGTATCACGAACAACGTCTGAAGCGGGTGTATTATTCCGGTTTTGTTCCTGTGAATGCCGGTGATTTTCGCCTGCCTGCCATAAAGCAACCACCGCTGGTGAGGGAAAACCGCCTTTACCAGGCCGACTGGCTGATGCGTTTTTATCATTTTCGCTTTGATGAGCTTCTTGATGAAAGGCAACCGCAGCTTGATCTCCAAACCGACCCCAAGCTGGCGTTTGCATTGCGAAATCCGCAATTTTATCCGGTTGACCTGGATCGGGCTTCCTATGAAGAGATTCTCCGGGTGCCGGGTATTGGTGTGCGCTCGGCCAAACTGATTGTTGCAAACCGCCGTTTCGGCCGGATCGGTCTGTCTCACCTGAAGCGAATGGGTGTGGCTCTGAAGCGTGCCCGTTATTTTATTGTGTGCCGTGAACTGCCGGTGGCCTCAGCCTCTCTGTATCCGGAGCAGATCAGACGCAAGCTTGTCAGGACTGACCATGGAGGCAGACAGCTGCAATTGTTTTGATGGGGCCGCACCTGTGCCTGAACCGGGAAGTCATTGCAGGTAGCAGATTCAGGAACCGGAAGTCATTGCAGTTTCCGGGTTCTGAACCCGGAAATCACTGCAAGTGCCAAAATTACAAACCGGCAAATCATTGGAAGTGCCAGGTTCAGCAAACAGGATATAACTGATGAACCCATCGACAGTCATATATACTTTTGACGGAACACGGGAAGGCTTTTTCTCTGTGGTATTTCGTGCATTCAAAGATCAATGCGCTCCGCTGGCCATTATCTCCCGCAGCAAAGAGCAGCAGATGCCCCTTGGTGAACTGGTACATGTGGAAACCAGCATGGAATACGCTTCCCGTGTGGCAAACGGCATCAGGGACCGTGCCGGGAAACGCAAAGCCCGGCTGGTTGATCTGGCCTTCCTGGCGGATGGGCCGGAAACCCCTCTGGTATTGTGGCGATATCTGTACAAGCTCTTTAAGGATACTACCGGTACCTTTCATGGCAATATGCTGGATAAAGATGTGGATGCAGTGGTGCAGCTGGCCAGAAAGGTGAAAAGAGAGGTTCACCGCTTTTATGGGCTTGTCCGTTTCCGCCAGACCGAGGGCCGCTTGTTGGTGGCGGCCATTGAGCCGGATCATGACATTGTGACGATGCTTGCCCCGCATTTCAGGTCCCGGATGGCCCTGCAGGAATGGGTGATATACGATATGCGGAGGGGCTGCGGGATATATTATGACACAAAGACCACCAGGATGGTAAGGTTTTCCGCGGAAGAATCTGACCGGAAGACAGACCCATCGCACCCGGAACCGGATGTGAACTTCGGGGTCATGAAGTCGCCGGGAAATGCGGGTTTGAATGTGGTGGATCGCAGGGACAAGAAAGATGCAGGAGACGGGGACCTGTACCAGGTGCTCTGGCAGCATTATTACAATGCCATCAACATCAGGGAAAGAAAAAACCATCGTCAGATGCGGTCCGCTATGCCGAAACGATACTGGAAATACCTTCCGGAAAAGGAAGGCAGAGGATGATAACAGATTTTTTGCATATTTGCCCGGAGATGCCGGACAAAAAACACCATACCAACGGGGAAAAATTAAAAACCCTTATTCTGACCCTTCCTGAAAAACCGGGGGTGTACCAGTTTTATGACCAGCAGGAACGTGTGATTTACGTGGGGAAGGCCAAAAACCTGAAGAAACGGGTGTCATCCTATTTTAACCGCGACCGGCATGAAAGCGGCAAGGTGAGGCTGATGGTCAGAAGGGTGGCCGGCATCAGGCATATTGTTGTGGACACCGAGCTGGATGCATTGCTGCTTGAGAACAACCTGATCAAAAAGTATCAGCCCCGCTACAATGTGATGCTGAAGGATGACAAGACCTTTCCCTGGATTTGCATAAAAAACGAGGATTTCCCGCGCATTTTTCCCACCCGAAACCTGGTGAAGGACGGGAGCAGGTACTTTGGCCCCTATGCTTCGGTGCGTATGATGAATACATTGCTTGATCTGATCAGGCAGCTGTTCCGCTACCGCAACTGCAACCTGAAACTGACGCCGGAGAATATTGCTGCAGGGAAATTCAAGGTTTGTTTGCAGTATCATATCAACAATTGCGAAGGCCCCTGCGAAGGACTGCAAAGTGCGGAAGATTATCAGAAAACCATTGATCAGATCGAACAGATTCTGAAAGGGAATCTTGGGATGGTGATCACGGAAATGAAACGGCTGATGAAGCAGTACGCGGATGAGCATGCTTTTGAGCGGGCTGCCCTGATCAGGGAAAAGGTACTGCTGCTGGAGAAGTTTCAGAGTAAGTCCACTGTGGTGAATCCTTCTCTGAGCAATGTGGAGGTGTTTTCACTGATCAGTGAGGAGAAGCGTGCTTATGTGAATTATCTGCGGGTGATCAACGGTGCCATTGTGCAGTCACATACCCTTGAGCTCCAGAAACGTCTGGATGAGTCTGACGCTGCATTGCTCGATATGGCCATTGCGGAATTGCGTCAGCGCTTTCAGAGCGATGTGAAGGAAATTATTCTGCCTTTGCTCCCGGAAACATCCATTCCGGGGGTTCGTTTTGTTGTGCCCCGTCGCGGAGACAAAATGAAACTGCTGGAATTGTCGGAACGCAATGCCAAATATTACCGCATGGAACGGCAAAAGCACCGTGAACTGACAGATCCGGCCAGGCATTCCCGGCGCCTGATGGAGCAGATCAGAAAGGATCTGCATCTGAATGAAATGCCTGAACACATGGAGTGTTTTGACATCAGCAACACCCAGGGAAATTACGCTGTCGCTGCCATGGTGGTATTCCGTGATGCACGCCCGAGCAAGAAAGAGTACCGGCATTACAATATCCGCACTGTTGAGGGTCCGGACGATTATGCGTCGATGCAGGAAGCCGTTTACAGGAGGTACCGGCGGTTGTCGGAAGAGGGTAAGCCTTTGCCGCGCCTTGTGGTTGTGGATGGGGGGAAAGGCCAGCTCGGGGCTGCTGTAAAGGCTGTTGAACGCCTGGGTCTGCGGGGTAAAATGGCCATCATTGGAATCGCCAAAAGACTGGAGGAGATTTACTTTCCGGGTGACAGCATTCCGCTGTATATTGACAAAACATCAGAAACGCTGAAAGTCATTCAGCATATGCGCGACGAGGCCCATCGTTTCGGGATCAATCATCACAGGATGCGTCGCGAGAAGGGGAGCCTGAAATCACAGTTAACAGAGATCCGGGGGATAGGCCCGGTTACGATTCAGGTTTTATTGAGAAAGTTCCGCTCAGTGGAAGGTATAAGAAAAGCCGGCAGGGAAGAGCTGGAAGAGGTTGTCGGACCTGCAAAAACAACCATTTTGTTGAATTACTTTGTAAATTTGCGGCAGGATGAGGAAAAAAAGCAGGCTTGAAAGGTTTCTGATCTGGCGATCAAAGAA
>PWIY01000305.1 GCA_003560215.1 Bacteroidales bacterium
GGCGGGAAAAGGAAGCCCCGGGCCGTGCTCGTGAGGTGCGTGCCACGGTTCAGGTGCCGGCGATAGCGATTAAGTGGTCTGCCCGGAATCGGGACCTGCGGTGAGCATAGTTTGAATCCAGCGGTAAAGGTGCCGGCAGGGTGGTGGGGCTGTCCGAATGGGATTGGGGTTCCAGGCCATGCAAAATAACAAACGATTGCGGAGATTTTTTCGCTGTAAAGTGTGACCCAGAGCAGGTTATACTGCGTTTTGTTCAGAAAAATTTTTACCTTTAACCTTCTTAAAAATAGCCCGGAGGAAGCAGTTGCTGTGATCAGGCAATTGGGTCATCGTGTCCATGCAGCCGGTAATCATGTACAATCAGCCGGACACTGTGTTCACGCAGCCGGACATCATGTTCATGCAATTGAGCATTGTGATCAGGCAATTGCACATCCTGCGTGTTATAAGCAACAACAAAATAATTCAGTTAACCATTTAACCTGACTTCAAATGATAAAGACCAGGCCGCGTTTTACCTTTTGGCAGATATGGAACATGACCTTCGGCTTTTTGGGGATTCAGTTTGGATTTGCCCTGCAGAATGCCAATGTGAGCCGGATTTTTGAGACCCTCGGGGCACAGGTTGAAGCCATCCCCATACTGTGGATCGCTGCCCCTGTTACAGGGCTGATCGTGCAGCCCATTGTCGGATATATGAGCGACAACACCTGGACGCGGCTCGGACGAAGAAGACCATACTTTCTGTTTGGAGCCATCGGTGCATCCATTGCACTCATTCTGCTACCCACGGCCCCCCTCTTGTGGATTGCCGTGGGGATATTCTGGATCCTCGGTGCCAGCATCGACATGTGTATGGAGCCCTTCAGGGCCTTTGTGGGAGACAACCTCCCCCCGGATCAGCGCAACAAAGGCTTTGCCATGCAGAGTTTCTTTATCGGGACCGGTTCCGTGGTTGCCTCCATGCTTCCGTGGATTCTTACCAACGGCTTTGGAGTGGCCAACACGGCCCCCGAAGGACAGGTGCCTCCCTCGGTGCGGCTTGCTTTTCTGATTGGTGGTATCGTATTTTTCGGTGCAGTGGCATGGACGGTTTTCCGCTCCCGCGAATACACCCCTGAGCAGCTCAGGGAATTTGAAGAGCTGGAAAAAGGAGCCGACAGGGTGGCCCAGGATCACAAAGCCGGGGAACTGCTTCCCTATACGCGCTTCAGCAGGCCTTCACTCCTGTGGATCTTGCTCGGAGCCATCCTGACCTTCCTGGTATTCCGCTACGACTTCATCCGAAGCGACCTTTACATCCTCAGCATCGGCGCTATCCTTTTCGGGTTGGTACAGTTTATTGCCGGAGCCCTGATCAAACGCAAAACCACCAACAACGGGTTTGTGACCGTGATCAATGACCTGTTCCGCATGCCCAAAACCATGGGGCAGCTGGCAGTTGTACAATTTTTCTCATGGGTGGGGTTATTCACCCTCTGGACATTCGGAACCCCGGGTGTTACCAGCCATCATTACGACATGAAGCTCCAGCCCGAGCACGTCAACACCCTGGTGAGCATATCCCGGGATATGGAAGCACAACCACAGGATGCCTGGGAAGCCAGGCTGCCTGCCATACAGGAAGATCTTGACCTTTACGAAACCGCCATCGATGAGGGAGCCTCAGAAGTGGTGGCCTCCATGCGGGTCGTACGCTTTTTCCGGCAACATGCAGAACGGGTTAACCTGCCTGCAAGAGAACGACAGCGGCTGGACGAAATCGACCGGGAATACAATGAAGGAGCCAACTGGGTGGGCGTCTTGTTTGCTGTCTACAACGGGTTTGCAGCCCTGATTGCCTTCCTCCTTCCTGTCATTGCCAAAAAAACCAACCGGAGATACACCCACGCCATGGCCCTTGTTTTCGGGTCGCTGGGGTACCTGAGCATTCTGGTTGTTCCGAACCCCAACTGGATCGTTCTTTCCATGCTGGGGGTGGGCATTGCCTGGGCCAGCATCCTGGCCATGCCATATGCCATCTTAACCGGATCGCTGCCATCACACAAAATGGGCACTTACATGGGCCTGTTCAATATTTTCATTGTGATGCCGCAGATCGTCGCCGCCAGCATCCTTGGCTCATTCATCAGCATCGTGGCACCCGGTCAGCCCATTTTCGGACTGGTTTTCGGGGGAATATCATTGTTCATCGGAGCCATCATGATGATCTTTGTGGTGCATGATCCGGACGAAAAACTGATCAAAAAGACCATTGAAGAACTGGAAGGCAAAGCTTAATCTGCCACTTCGAAGTACCCGGCGAATTCGGCAAGCCAACCTTTAATTACAAACAGAAAAAAATCATATATGGAAAGAAGCAGCGGAATTTTGCTACACATCACCTCCCTGCCTGGCAAATACGGCATCGGAACCATGGGTCAGGAAGCATACCGGTTCGTTGATTTTCTTGAAAAGTCAGATCAGAAGATATGGCAGATCCTTCCGCTGGGCCATACCGGTTACGGCGACTCTCCCTATCAGTGTTTTTCCGCTTTCGCGGGAAACCCTTTGCTGATCGACCTGGAAAAGCTGACCGGACAGGGGCTTCTGACCAGAGAGGAACTCCCGGAACATGAGGCGTTTCCTGAACATGAAGTGGACTACGGATGGGTGTTTCACTATAAGTACGATTTGCTGAAAAAGGCCTACGAGCGTTTCCTGCGTTCCGGTGACAACCGGTTGAAGCAACAGTACCAGGAGTTTTGCGGTGAGAATGGGTGGTGGCTGGAAGACTACGTGCAGTTCATGGCCATCAAAGACGATCACGAGGGTCAGCCCTGGTGGGACTGGGAAGACGACATCCGGCTCCGGAAGCCTGAAGCCATGATGGCCTATAAACAAAAGCTGGCAAAGGAAATGGATTTCTACCGCTTCCTGCAGGTAATGTTTTACCACCAGTGGCTGGATTTAAAATCCTATGCCAACGAAAAAAACATCCTGATTTTTGGCGACCTTCCGATCTATGTGGCCTTTGACAGTGCTGAATCCTGGGGACACCCGGAACTCTTTGATTTTGATGAAAACCTTCATCCCCGCACCGTAGCAGGGGTGCCGCCGGATTATTTCAGCGAAACCGGACAGCTCTGGGGAAACCCCATTTATGACTGGAAATACCTGGAAAAACATGGCTTTCAGTGGTGGATCGACCGCATCAAAGCCAACTTTTTGCTTTACGACATCCTTCGCATTGACCACTTCCGCGGATTGGCAGCCTACTGGGCCGTTCCCAGCGGCGAAAAAACAGCCATCAAGGGCAAGTGGATCAAAGCCCCGGGCGATAAAATGCTGCAAGCCGTATACAATGCCCTGGGAGACAAACCCATCATTGCAGAAAACCTGGGAGTGATCACCCCCGATGTGGAAGAGCTGCGCGAAAAATTCGGCATGCCCGGGATGAAGATCCTTCAGTTTGCCTTCGATTCGGCAGAAGAAAATGACTTCATCCCGCACACCTACGACAAGAACAGCGTGGTTTACACTGGAACCCACGATAACAACACCACCGTGGGCTGGTTCAAACACAGCCCGCCTGAAGACAAGGAAAGGATGCACGATTACTTCTGCCTCGACGACAATGACCCGGCATGGTCCTTTATCCGGCTGGCCTGGTCAACCGTTGCAGATATCGCCATTGCACCCCTTCAGGACATACTCCGGCTCGACGAAGATGCCAGGATGAACTTCCCCGGCAAATCGCCCGGATACTGGAAATGGCGCTTCACCCGGGATATGCTCACAGAGGAACACATGCAAGACCTGAAGAAAATCACCGGGGTGTATGGGAGGAAGAAAGAAGAAGGTGGAGGTTAGAGGGTAGAGAGTGGAAGCTCGAAGGTGGAAGCTGGAAGGAAGAAGGTAGAGGGTAGAGGATAGAAGGTGGAAGCTCGAAGCTGGAAGGAAGAAGGAAGAAGGAAGAAGGTAGAAGGTAGAGGGTGGAAGCTCGAAGCTGGAAGGTAGAAGGTAGAAGGAAGAAGGAAGAGGGTGGAAGGTGGAAGCTCGAAGCTGGAAGCTGGAAGCTGGAAGGAAGAAGGAAGAAGGTTAGACCCCGGGGTCACATGTTACTCGTGGGTCACATGTTACTCGTGGGTCAAATGTTACTCGTGGGTCAAATGTTACTAACAGAGGCGTGTAAGCGCCGGCCAACCATAACCAAATGAAAACAAAAGACAACCTCAGCCAAACAATCCAAAAACTGGAAAAAAATAAAACCACCAGCCACCTCCTGATCGGGTTCGATGGTTTCGTGGATGAAATCATCCACGTGGTGGATCAGAGGGAAAATCCTTCTGAGTACAAGAGACTGAAAACCATTAAGGCACTCTCCGAGCGGATTGCTGCGGTGGCAGGGCTCAGTGCCAACATAGAGCTTGTACCTGTGCAACAAAAACTGGGAGGGAACGGCCCGATCATGGCCAACGCCGTAATGGCCCAGGGCCAGGAGGTAACCTACATCGGGGCTCTCGGCAAACACCAGATCGACCCTGTCTTTCACGACATGGCCGAAAAATGCCGCAAGGCGATCTCACTGGCTGACCCGGGTCACACCGATGCACTGGAATTCCATGACGGGAAACTGATGCTCGGCAAAATGGACAGCCTGGTCAATGTCAACCTGAAGTCCCTGCAGAGTGAACTCCCCGAAGAAGCACTCCGCAGCCTGCTTTCTGAAACAGACCTGGTGGCTTTCACCAACTGGACGATGCTTTCAAATCTCAATGAGATCATCAGTGCCTTCGGAAAGATCATTGACACCCTTGATAAAAAACCAAGGGTTTTCATTGATCTGGCTGATCCGCAAAAACGCACCAAAAAGGCCATCAGGGAAGTGCTGGACATTCTTTCATCCATGCCGTGCGATACCGTTCTCAGCATGAACATGAGCGAATCAACCATTATCAGCGAAGTGCTCGGCATCAAAGAAGAGGAGCTGATGCCACGTGCAGAGAAGATCAGGAAAAAAATGGGCATTTTCGGCATTGTGATTCATCCGCTTCACGGGGCGGCCATGGCCACTGAGCAAGGCCCGGTCTGGACGGACGGCCCATACACGGAAGAACCCAAACTTACCACCGGAGCCGGCGACAATTTCAATGCAGGATTCTGCAATGCCTGGCTAGCCGGCCTTGAGCCTGCACAATGCCTGATGACCGGAGTATGCACCTCGGGTTATTACGTACGCAATGAAGGATCTCCCTCGCGGGATGAGCTCCTGCAATTCATGAAAAAGTGGGAATCCCTGAACTGCGGTGAAATCTGACAGGCCGGCTTTTTGATATGAGGGCCTGTGATCCGAACCAGCGGGTGGTAATAACTTTCCCTGATTTGAGCTGCTGTGAAACGGCGATTGGCAAAAACTTTCCCTGATTTGAGCTGCTGTGAAACGGCGATTGGCAAAAACTTTCCCTGATTTGAGCTGCTGTGAAACGGCGATTGGCAAAAACTTTCCCTGATTTGAGCTGCTGTGAAAC
>PWIY01000338.1 GCA_003560215.1 Bacteroidales bacterium
CGGTATGGAAAAAGTCTCCGGTGATGAGTTCTCCATGCTCACAGAGCTGGAGAAGGAAGTTGAAAAAGCAAACCAACATATTGAACAGGCTAAAATAGCCATCGAAAACAGCCGCCAGGAAATTGCTTCACTGAATCTGCCTTCTGAAGAAGTTGATGAAGGATATATTGAAGAGCTTGAGGGAAAAACTTCTGAACTTGCTGATTACGAAAAACAAATCAGTGAACTGGGCAGCGACCTGAAAGAAGCGGAAGTCAGCACCCTGAGTGCACTGAAAGCCATTGACCCAAACCTGAACACTGAAACCTGGGAAGGGCTTGAACTGGATGACGTACAGGAGCTTGACGAATATCTGGAAAGTGCCGGAAATCTTTCCGGCCGCAAACAATTTCTGGAAGATGAGGTTGGTGAACTGGAAAGCAGTATTTCCCGGAATTTGCCCCACAACCCCGACACAATCATGTCGGGAATAGGCACACTTGGCAACTGGCTGCAGGAATCCCAAAGCCACAGTGGAGTGCCGGTAAAATGGGTCATAATTCCGGCAGCTGCAGGAGCCTTTACTGCCATTGCCACACTGATTGCAGGGATGTACGGTCTGTCAGGCATATTGTTGGTATTGGTGCTGACTTATTACGCCCTGAAAATGCGGCCAGCTTCCGGAAACAGGATTCGGGAAAGAGATTATGCCAAAACAGGTCTTCCCCTTCCGGAGAGCTGGAATACGGAGTCAGTTTCCAAAACCCTTGACACCCTTGTAACTGCCTTACAGGAAACAAAAAACCAGGAAAGCCTCATTCTCCGGCTGAAGTTTCGCCGCAAAGAGCTTGATGACATCAACCGGCAGATGGAAGGTATTCTGGCACAAGAACAGGAGTTGAGAAAAAAACTGGGAGCTGCTCCCGGAATTGCGGCAGAAAGGTTGGGCAGCCACAGTTCACTTTACTGGTTTTTAAAAAATGTCATGGCGTGGAGGACGCACCACACCCGGCAAAAAGCGCTGGAATCTCAGCAGGAATACGCGCTTGAAAGAAAAAGAGAACTGCTGGACGAGTTGAATGCCGGATTCAGGTTTTTTAATCTGGAAGAAGCAAATGATGCCCATCAGGCAAAGGCCAATTGCAAAACCATCACCCGTGAAGCCGGTATCCGCAAACGCTCACTTGAAGAAATCACCCGGCAGGGGCAGCGGATATCGGAGTACAAGGAAATGCGGAGCGGGAAGGACCAAAAACTTCATGATTTGTATAAGAAACTGGGGCTAAAAACCGGAGAGAAGGAGTCCGTCAGACTGTTGACGGAGCAACGGGGTGAATTCCTGGAGGCTATGGATGCTTATAATAAGGCAAAGGTTCTTTGTGAAGAAAAGAAACAACAATTAATCAGCCATTCCCTTTATGAGGAACATCAAAGCAAAATTGAACAACTTAGTGTGGATGAGGCTGACGCACTCAGGGATCAATATGCAGCAGCAGCATCCCGCCTGGACGATATAAACAAAAGGATCACCGAGATCCGTACCCATATCGGACTGGCCACCAGGGGGCAGAACCTGGAAAATGCACTGGCGGCCAAAGACAAAGCCCTGGACGAGTTGGAACTGCTTTATGAAGACAACCTTTCCAGCCTGACCGGCCGGCTCCTGGTCAATAAGCTTCGTGAGAGCACACAAACACAGAATAAATCGAAAGTGTATGCAGATGCCGGTAAACTTTTTACCCAGGTCACCAAAGGCCGTTATGAATTGCGGCTGCATGATGAAGGTGAAGCCGCTTTTCTTGCCTACGATACCACCAATCAACAGGGGCAGCCCCTGAATGAGCTGTCAACCGGGACACGCCTGCAGCTCTTGTTATCGGTCCGGCTGGCATTCATTGAATCCAGGGAAAGCCTCTTGCGCCTCCCCCTCCTGGCGGATGAGCTGCTTGCCAACAGTGACGATGTAAGGGCGGGGGCCATTATGCAGGCACTTATTGCATTCAGTCAAAACGGCAGACAGGTGTTTTATTTCACCGCCCAGGATGATGAGGTAGCCAAATGGGAATTCATACTCCGGGATCAGGCAGCTGTTACCCGCAGGATTTTTCATCTCCGAAACGGCCAGCATAAAGAGCGGATTCAATATGGTACGGAAACGCCTTTCCCGGTAACGGGTTTTGAGAACCGAAGAATCCCTTCCCCCGAAAATTATGACCATTCTGAATACGGGGAGGTGATCAATGTCCCTTTTTTCAATATTTTGGAGGATCGGCCGGAAACGATCCATCTCTGGTATCTCATTACCGATACCGAACTGTTATATACATGCCTTCGCAGAAACATCAATACCTGGGGGCAGCTAAACAGCTATTTTGAACATGGCGGACAACTGGAGGGTTTCACTGAAAAAAGACTGAAAGAACTGCAAAAAATAGCCCTTGGACTTGGTCGCTTTCTGGAATTATACCGGAAAGGGCGGCCCCGTCCGCTAACCATGGATAAACTCCTGGAGTCAGGAATCATTACACCGGCCTTCAGGGAAAAAGTCTACAGAAAACTGCTGGAAGTGAAGGGGAACCCGGAGGCTTTGCTCTCCGCATTAACCAGAAAGGAAGTACCCGGATTCGGGGATCAGAAAACACAAAAGCTGCGTGAATTTCTGGTGGAGCATGATTTTACCGGAGGCACTCCCCTTACGGAGGATGAAATCCGGATCAGGCTGCAGGCTTATTGCTCCCGGCTGGATGCAGACATGCATGAAATGGAGTCTTTCATTGCAACAATCCTGTCAAAAAATTTGGATCCAGCCATCCAGCCACAGGAAAAGAATTCCGATCAGGGGGCGGCTATTCATAATTCAGATTCTCCACCGGATTCTGACGGGCTGCCCGGGTAGAATAAAACAACACAGTCATTGTGGCAATTGTCAGAATAAGCAGCATGGCAGCACCAAAGTGTAAAGCACCTACACTGATGCGATACGGATAGTTATCCAGCCAGCGCCCGATGACCAGGTAGGCCAATGGCAGGGAAATAACAGAGGCCAAAAACACCACCCGTAAAAAGGTAGCGACCAGCATGGAATTGATTCTTCCGGTAGTGGCTCCAAGCACTTTTCGAATACTGATCTCCTTTCTGCGCTGGTTCATCATGTAGGATGTCAGTCCGAACAAGCCCATGCAGGAAATTACAATACACAGCACGGAAAACCAAAGAAACAGCTTCATGGTGTTTTCTTCCTCCCTGGTTTGGGCTGCCAGTACTTCAGAAACATAATTACTCCGGAAAGGTTGTCCGGGAAAGTAACGGGTGAACACCTCTTCAATATCCTCAATCATCCTGCTGGTATTATCCGTCTGATAACGGAGACTCACCACATTGATACCGGTTCGCGCGTAGACAAACAATGCAGGCTGGATCGGAAGACGCACATTGTGATAATTGTAATCTCTGACTACCCCGACAACGGTATAATATCCTTCAGTTTCGGGATCCGGATTATTGATCCGTTTCCCGACAGGATTCTCCCACCCCAGCGCCCTGCAGGTAGCTTCATTCACGATGGCAGCCTCAAGGGGGTCAGTGGCTGCATCATGACTGAAATTCCGGCCCTCCACAATTTCCATCCCCATGGTGGGGAAATAATCCGGATTCACGTATCCGTAGCGTACCATCAGCTGGGTGTTCACCGAGTCCAGAACTTCCATATAGCTTTGTCTTCCGGCCACACCGTTGTAACCACTTGCCAGGCCAACAGACTCCACTGAGGGTAATTCCTTCAGCGAGTGGCCAAATCCGGAGAGCGCTTCGTAACCGGTATTTTCATCAAAAACCATGTAAAGGGTGTTTTCGGGATCATATCCCCGATCCTTGTCCTGCATATACCTGACCTGGTGCATTACCACAATGGTGCTGAAAATCAGGGCGGTGGAGATCAGAAACTGAAAAATAACCATTACCTTGCGCAATAAGGCCGCTGCAGGCTTTCCGGAAGTGGATTGTGACTTCAATGCTTCAGCAGGTCGGAAGCGGGACATAAACAATCCGGGGTACACCCCCGAGGCCAAACCAACCACCAGTAGTACTCCCAGCAAACCGACATTCATCAACGGATTTCCGACAAGATCCATTTGCACGTTGCTTCCAAGCAAGGCATTGAACTCCGGAATCAGCAATTCAAGCAACACCAGAGAGAACAAGACAGAGATCAGGCTCAGCACAAAAGACTCGCCGATAAACTGAAGTGTCAGTTTACTCCTGCCGGCACCCAGAACTTTGCGCATTGCCACCTCCCTGGCCCGGCGGGTGGCATTTGCTGTTGACAAATTGATAAAATTGATACAGGCTATGGCAAGTACAAGCAGAGCGACCAGGGTGAAAATGTAGATGCTTCCGATATCTCCCGTTGCACTGACCATCTGAATATCCACATGTTCCGATCTCAGGTAGATATCTTTCACCTCCTGAAGATAAAAAGTGTTCTTCATCAGCTGCCCACGGGTTTCTGCTTCAGCCTCGCGTAAAAAATAATCATTCAGTTTTTTTTCCACTTCTTCCTCCACAGCACCCTTAGTCAATGCCAGATAGGTAACCACACTGTTGTTCCCCAGATGGTGAAAATACATCCTCTCCTGCTCTGCATGAGCGATGGATAGCAGAACATTGACCTCAAAGTGGCTGCGCACATCCTCATTGTCAAACACACCGTTGATGGTGTATAACCTGTCATTGACCCGGAAGGTCTCCCCGGTCACATCCACGGAATTAAAAACCCTAAGTGCGGTTTCTTTGCTGATCAACGCAGCATTCGGCTCGTAAAGCAAGTTGCCGGTATCCTGACCGGATATCAGGGGCAGCCCGAAATAATGCAGCACCTGTCCTTCTGAATAATAAGCCCTTTCGCGGTAAACCTCACCATTTACCTCGAGAGACCTCGATGCATACATCAGGCGAAAAACCTCTTCAACCTCAGGAATGTTTTCCCTGATATAGGGTGCCCATCCACCGCTGGTAATGGCCACATGCTGGACATCAATTCCTGCCGGCTCCTGAATGCCTGCCATACGATACAATCTGGCATCTTCCGGAAGGTGAGCATCATAAGACAGTTCGTGCTGAATAAAAAGAGCGATCAGCAAAAAGGCAGTAATGCCAACCGTCAGGCCGGTGACATTGATCACCGTAAAGGAGAGATTTCTGCGCAGGAAGCGAAAAGTTGTCAACAAATAATGCTGTAGCATGGTCTGGTATGTTTATTTTACAATGAAACCTTCCAAAAACATGCCATTATATGTAACTAACTTACAAAGAATAAGTTAAATAAAGATTCAATCAAACTTTTCACCCGGTCATGTACGCTGACGTTCACCGGTTGTTCATTTCCGCACAAGCATCAGGTCAATACCTCGTACTTTTTCATCTTGCCATCCAGGGCCTTGCGAATGGTAACAAGCTGCGACGAATCCTGCAGGTTAAACGTAATGGTTACAAGCACATATCC
>PWIY01000296.1 GCA_003560215.1 Bacteroidales bacterium
CCAGTTCCTTGCCGGTGCCGCTTTCGCCCAGGATCAGCACGGAGGTGTCATGGGTTTTGGCCACCTGCTGCATCTGCCTGCGGATTTCATTGATTGCCGGGGTTTCGCCCACAATATTGGTGCCCGAGCGCTCATTGATCACCTTTTGCAGGTATCGGTTGCGCGATTTGTAGTTGTTCAGGTCGTGATGCAGTTCGGCGTATTTGCGGGTACGCTCAATGGCGATCCAGATGTCTTCGGCCTTGAAGGGTTTCCGGAAATAATCCACGGCTCCCTGGCGCAAGGCACCGATCACCGTATCCATATCGCCTTCGGAACTGATCATGATCACCTCCACCTCCGGGTAATCCTCCTTGACTTTTTTCAACACCTCCAGTCCGTTCATCTCCGGAAGCATAAAATCAGAGATCAGGATGTCAATGGGCTCTTTTTTCAGAACCTGAAAGGCCTTCGACGGTTTGTCCGCCACATGCAGACATGATTTGTCTTTGAGCATCGACTTGAGCAGGTTGCGGATGATGGGATCATCGTCAAGGGCCAGGATGTTCAGTAGTTTATCTGCCATACGTAATCAATTTAAGCCAGCGGGAGGGTCAGGGTAAATGTGGTTCCCTGGTCAACCACGCTTTCCACATCAATCCTGCCATTGTTTTTCTGCACAAAATCTTTTACAAGAAGCAGTCCGAGTCCGCTTCCTTTCTCGTCTGCGGTACCGCGTGTGGTCAGCTGCCCCCGGTCTTTAAAAAGTTTTTCCAGGTTTTCTTGAGGTATGCCCACCCCGGTATCCTCCACCTCTATCATAGCCTGATTGTTCTCTTCCCTGGTTCTGATTGTGATCTTTCCCCCTTCATGGCTGAATTTGATTGCGTTGCCGATCAGGTTGTGAAACACGCTCTGCATCATGTTGCGGTCAGCGTGGATGGTCAGGTCTGCGTGGGTCTGATGATCGATCGTGATGTTCTTTTTACCTGCCTGGGGCTGCAAAAGGCGGCAGGTGTTATCGATGAGCTGATTGACCTGCAATGGTTCGGGCGACTGATCCAGATCACCGGTCTGGGAACGGGTCCATTGCAGAAGGTTCTCCAGCAACCCGTAAGTTTCCTGGGTTGAACTGTTGATGCTTTGCAGGATCTCATCGTACTCTTCCGTGCCGGCTTCCAGGTAGCCTTCAGCCAGGCTGGAGATCAGCATGGAGATGTTGGAAAAAGGCGACTTGATGTCGTGGGCGATCACAGAATACAACCGGTCTTTGGTCAGGTTGATCCGTTTGATCTCCCCGGCCTGCTTTTTGACCTGCTGTTTGGCGTGGGTCAGGGCGATGTGGTTATTGACCCGGGCGATCAGCTCCTCTCGCTGGAAAGGCTTGGTGATGTAATCCACGCCGCCGGCCTGAAACCCTTCAACCAGATCGCTGGTTTCGGTTTTGGCCGTCAGGAAAATGACCGGAATCTCTGCTAGTTCAGGATCTTCCTTGAGATTCCGGCAAAAGGTGAAACCATCCATTCCCGGCATCATCACATCAAGCAGGATGAGGTCAATGGGGGTATCCTCCAGAATTTTCCGGGCGTCCTTTGCATTGATCGCCAGGGCGATCTGGTAGCCTTCCGCTTTCAGGAAATTGCTGACCACCTTCAGGTTTTCCTTGTTGTCGTCCACCACCAGGATGGAAAAATCTTCAGTTTTGGGCTGCTGCATGTTTTTTGCCTTTCACGGTTCCTTTTTCTCCTACATTCATCAGAACGAACTGACCCTGACCGCAAATATAATGGTATTTAACTTGGTTTCCCTGCCTTTACGGATGCTTTTTGAATGGATTTATCTGATTTCCGGTTTTTTGGTTCCCTTTTATGCATTGCCCAGGTTGTTTCTCAGGTTGTCCACCCATTTAGGGAAGGCATGGATATGTTTTTCGATGGCTTCCAGATCCAGTGCTTCCAGGTAATTGCTTAGCTCGTGGGCATAGCGCTCCAGGCCTTGAAGGTTGAGTTCCCTGGCGAGCCGGCTTAGATCCCCGGCAAAAGCCTCAATTTTGAACAGCACCAGCTGGTCTTTGAGTTTCTCCCACCGGGGCATGAAATCCTGCTCCACAATTTTCAATACTTCTGAAAGTTTTTGCTGATCTTCTCCGGTAAAAGGACCGGGTTCTGAAAACGGGTCGGTTTTTTCTTTTTTCCTTTGCGCGACGGGTGCTTCCTTTGTGTGCCCCAGGTGCTCAGTCAGTACCCGGCTGAGCTTGTCGCCGGTCAGGGGCTTCAGCAGGTGGTTGTCATAAAGGCTTGCGGCATATTTGTCGGATTCGCCCGGTTTGGTGGCACTGTATGAAACCACCGGAATGCTTGCCCAGTCAGGGTTTTTGCGGATTATCCGGATCGCCTCGTCGCCGGTCATGTCTGGCATGCGGGTGTCGAGCAGGATCAGCTGTGGCTGTACCTGATCCAACTGGTCAAGGGCCTCCTGACCGCTGGATACCGTGATGGCTTCTGCACCAAGACTCTGAAGCAGCGCGGCAGCCACCTCAAGGTTGGAGGGGACGTCATCCACCACCATTACCCGTGCGCCCCGGAAAGAAAGTTTCCCGGATTCATCTTCAGCCGGGGTTGGTGATGCCTGCTTCTTTGGCAGCCCCATGCCCGGCAAAAGGACTTCAAACCGACTGCCTTTTCCCCTGGTGCTGTTTACGCTGATGGTGCCGCCCATCTTCTCTGTAAGCCGCTTTACAATGGCCAGTCCGAGACCTGTGCCCTGCTGTGTCCTTACAATATGGGGTGTCAGCTGGGAGAATTCTTCAAAAATATATTCCAGCTTATCTTTTTCAATGCCCTCTCCTGTGTCTTCAACGATCAGTGTCAGCAGGCCGGTTTTTTCCGCATCAGGTTTGAACCCGACTTGAATCCGAACCTTTCCGGCTGATGTAAACTTGACGGCATTGCTGACAAGGTTGAAAAGGATCTGCTTGATCCGTACCTCATCCAGGATCAGGTTTTCCGGAAGTTGCTCAGCGGTTTCCAGTTCAAAGGTCAGCCCTTTCTGATGGGCCTTCTCTGCAAACATTGACCGGGTTTCCTCCAGCATTTGCCCCATATTGGTGGGATGGGGGCTGAGGGAGATTTTCCCTGCCTCAATTTTTGACAGGTCAAGGATGTCGTTGATCAGTGCCAGCAGCTGCCGGCTGGCGGAGGTGATGGAACGGGTCATTTTTTGGTTTTCCCCCTCGGTAAGCTTTTCTTCCAGGATTTCGCTGAAGCCCAGAATGTCTGTAAGCGGTGTGCGGATCTCATGGCTCATATTGGCCAGGAATTCACTTTTAGCCTGGTTTGCGGTTTCCGCCAGGTTCTTGGCCTCCAGCAGGTCTTCCTCGGCCTGTTTGCGGGTAAGCAGCAGCCCGGTTTGCCGGGAAAAGATATTCACCACATGGTCGTCGATGTAGGTTTCATTCTTTGGCATCACAAAGAAAAAATCACCGATCATCCGCTCGCCCTGCATGATCTTGAGGATACACATCTCACCGAGACCGCCCAGGTTGTCAATGGCTTTGATCGCAAACCTGGGAAGGCTGTGCCCGGCAAGTTCTTCCATATTGCGAAAACGGGTCAGGGTGGTTTTTTCAATTTTTTTTGCCCGGATGGGATCGTGCAACCATGTTTTGCCCACGATGTCGTGCCCCAGCAGCGACGATATTTTTTGGAGCTGTTTGCCCATGCCCGAAGCGGCCATGGTGGTATAATGCGCCCCGCTTTTATCATATACGTTCAATGCCACAAAGCGGGCGCCGCTGACCTCCCGGAACGTGTCGGTAATGGCCTGGTAATCTGTGTTTTCAGCAGCCATCTGCAGAAAATCTTCGGCGGCATACACAAGTTTTTCCATCCGCAGTTCGGTGGCCTTGCGGTCGCTGATATCGGTAATGAATCCTTTGATATAACGGATGCGCTCCTCACGGTCCCTGACCCCATGCCCGCGTTCCCACACCCATCGCACTTCTCCGCTTTTACAGATGATCGGGTACTCGAGGGAGAACGGGTTGGGGCATTTCAGGTGATTCTCCCACTGTTTTCTTACCCTCTCAAGGTAATCAGGATGGATGAGCTGCCCGAATGCATATTGATGGTTGTTCACCACATCTTTGCAGGGATATCCGGTGGTGGTTTCAAATCCGTTGCTCAGGTAGGTCATGGTCCGGCTTGCATCCGGTTTGCAGCGATAGATGAAGCCCGGCAGGTTACTCATCAGGATGTTGGTGGTACGGAGCTCCTGCTCCAGCAGATAAGGGTCAGGTGTTGATTGATCAGTTTGGCGGGATGGGGGGGTGTTCCGGTTGCCCGGAGTGGATGAGCCTGGGTCGCTATCAGTGGATTCGTGGGGACCAGAGTCGCCGGCAGTGGGTGCGGGGGTGTGTGGGTTGCCTGGAGTGGCCTGACCATCGGAACCGCGTGAAGAAGCCCCACCACGGGTTGTGGATTTTTTGGATGATCTCCCAAACAGTAACCGTAGAAACCGCATAACAACACTGTCTGTTAGTTAGACAAAAATACGGTATTGAATGCCTTTACGTGCAACCTGACCCTGGCTGCGATACCGTTTATAAGTATACGGCAATATACGCCTTTAGTTGCAGTTGGCCATGGCTTTCTCCAGCGAGTGTGAAAGATCGTCTTTCAGCTCCCTTGCGTGAAAAGGTTTCTGGATGTACCCGGCAATCCCGCTTCTTTTCAGCTTGTTTTCCTTGCTGGTTTTATCCACATTGGACAAAACAATAATGGGGATGTTTTTGTGGGAGGTGTTTTTCCTGATTTCATGGATCAGCTCGTAACCGTCCATTCTGGGCATTACCAGGTCGGTTACAATGGCGTCAGGCCGCAGCCCGTGTTCAATTTTGTCCATGGCATCTTCGCCGTCCTGTGCCGTGACCACCTCGTAGTTTCCTGAGAGAATGATCCTCAGCATGGAGCGGAACTCTTTGATGTCGTCTATGAGAAGAATTTTTTTCTTCATGATACCTTTTTGGACAATTTGGGATGCTCCGTGCCTTTTCCGGGCTCCTCCAGTTATTCGCGGATTTTCCCCTGTCGTTTATTCGCGGATTTTCTTCCTGTCGTTCGGGGTTTTCCTTATGATTCGTGAATCCCTTGGGCTCGCATCCCATTGTTGGGGCAAAATAGCCATCCTTTTCAGGTATGGAGAAATGTTCAATTAATGTGCCAAATAAGTTAAAACACTAAAAAACAAACATTTGGAATTTTAGGCTAACTGCCGGGTGGGAAAAAACCTTCAAAATCGGAGGGGGATATTCCTCGTTTTTGCAAATGCATGCATCGTGTTATTAACGTTCGACCCCGAAGTGGTTCCATGTCACCTGGCGATCCCCTGGCGGTGCGATCCCTTCAGGATCAAACCAACAACTAACAACCGCGTGGCTCCGGACAAGGTTTATGGGCTACCGCCAGTGCTCTTTGCCCATGAGAACCAACAAC
>PWIY01000364.1 GCA_003560215.1 Bacteroidales bacterium
CGGATCACCCGGGCCATTGGAAATTACCAGGCCGTCATATTTTTCTTCCGTATAGTCATAATCCCACGGGACACAGCGTATGGTGGTATCATAATTTAGCAGGCTTCTGATAATGTTTAGTTTTACTCCGCAATCAACCAGCAGGATCCGGAATTTTCCGTTGCCGAATTGCCTGATCTTTTGCCTGCTGACTTTGGCCACCAGTGGTTCACGGGATGGCTCCATCCATTTTATGTTCTGGTCTGCAATCAAAATTTTCCCCTTCATGCTTCCCTGTTCACGGAGAACTTTGGTGACTGCACGGGTATCGACTCCGTAAATTGCAGGAATCTGATGCCGCTTTAGCCATTCCCCCAGGCTTTCTATGGCACTCCAGTGGCTGTATTTATCAGAATAATCCGTAACGACCAATCCCTGAATGTGGATTTTGTCTGACTCAAATCCACTGATCAGTCCGTCTTTCATTGCTGGCCCGGGAATTCCATAATTTCCGACCAGGGGGTAGGTGGCTATCAGAATTTGCCCGCAGTAGGAGGGGTCTGTGAGGCTTTCAGGGTAGGAAGTCATCGCGGTGTTAAAAACTACTTCACCGGTGGCCGGCCGGGGATGACCGAAAGATTTTCCGGGGAATGACTGTCCGCTTTCAAGCACCAATTCGGCTTTTAGTTCATGCATGGTGGTTGGTTTAACTATTGGGGTTCATTAATTTACTGATTGCCTCTTCTGCTTCCCTCAGTGGAATCCGGGAATAGATGTCATGGAATTTCCCCCGGATCTCCTGAAACCCCGGGTTTCCTGTACTTCCTGTGTGGGTATGTTTGAGGGGCGGTGCAGGGGAAAATTCTCCTGCCCGGATATCCTCAGCAACCTGCCTGTAAGCTTCCCTGAACGGAGTGCCCTCTATTACGCGCCGGTTGATCTCTTCAACACTAAAAATTTTCCGGTAACGGTCATCCTCCCCGATTCGGGTACTTACCTGAATATGACTTACCAGGAGTGCGGTCATGGCTAGACATTGTTTCAGGCTGCTGATGGCAGGAAGCAGTCTTTCCTTGGTTAACTGAAGGTCACGGTGGTAACCCGTGGGAAGGTTGATGGTCAGGGCGTTGAGTTCACAGGGGAGATGCTGGATCAGGTTGCAGTGTGCCCGGATCATTTCTGCCAGATCGGGGTTTTGCTTGTGGGGCATGATGCTGGATCCCGTGGTGATTTCTTCAGGGATGCGGAAAAACTGAAAGTTTTCCCCGGAAAACAGGCAAACGTCACCACTGAGTCTGGAAAGGGTGGCAGCCACCGAACTCATTGCGGCGGCCAGGGCCTTTTCTGCTTTCCCCCGGGTCATTTGGGCATAGATAGAGTTCACATTCATCCCATGAAAACCCAGCAAACGGGTGGTCAGTTCCCTGTCGACAGGGAAAGAGGACCCATAGCCTGCTCCGGAACCCAGCGGATTCTGGTTGACCATTTCATACGAATAATGCAATGCCCGCAAATCGTCGGTAAGGCTTTCGGCAAATGCTGAAAACCAGAGCCCGAAACTGGATGGCATGGCCGCCTGCATGTGGGTATATCCCGGCATGAAATGATCCCTGTGGGATTCGCTTTTTTGCATCAGCATCCCGAACAGTGAGTCAATATTCCTGATCATCTCACCGATCTCCTTTCGCATGAACAGCCTCAGGGCAAGAAGAACCTGGTCATTTCTGGAACGTCCTGCATGAATTCTCTGGCCGGCTTCACCAAGTTTCCCGGAAAGTGTTGCCTCAATGAAACTATGCACGTCTTCATGTTCTTTGCCAATGATTAACCGGCCTTCGATGCATTCCCGGTAAAGCGCTCTCAGATAAGCGATCAGGTCTTTAGACTCAGAAGGTGCAAGCAATCCAACCTTTTCCAGCATCATGGCATGGGCAGTGGTTCCGGCCAGGTCGGCCCACAAAAGCTGCTGGTCATACTCATGATCCCTCCCCACTGTAAAACGCAGGACTTCCTTTTTGGTTATGCTGCCTTTTTCCCAAATGGTCATGACTTTTTAGTTTTCAGGATGACGGGATTATTTCGTTGCCAGTTTTCCGCAGAATAGCATGGTGGGCCATCAGGCGGACAGCATTGATCTTGATGAAACCTTCGCTGTCCTGCTGGTCAAAGCCTCCTTCAATGTCCATGCTGGAGAGCTCCTGGTTATATAATGAACTGGATGACTCTCTGCCAACCACAATCACATTGCCTTTGTAAAGATCCAGGTCAACCACGCCGTCAATCAGCTCCTGGCTTTTATTGAGTGCTGCCCGCAGAAAGTCCATTTCAGGGCTGTACCAGAAACCGTTATACACAAGTTCTGCAAATTTGGGCGACAGCATATTTCTTAAGCGCAGCACCTCCCTGTCCATGGCAATCCCTTCGATATCGAGGTGGGCGATGAAAAGAATGGTTGCTCCGGGGGTTTCATAAATGCCTCTTGACTTTAGCCCGACAAAGCGGTTTTCTACCATGTCGAGCAGCCCGATCCCGTTTTCACATCCCACTTTGTTCAGGTAAGAGAATATATTCAGGGGGCCTTCCATGACGATGTCTTTTTCCGGATGGGTTACTTTCACCGGGATCCCGTCTTTGAACTCAATGGATATCCTGGTTACCTTGTCGGGGGCATCCAGGGGCGAGGTGATGCGTGAAAGGATTTCCTTTCCGGGTGAAAAACGGGGATCTTCCAGTACGCCTGCCTCGTGGCTGATGTGGAGCAGGTTGTCGTCTTCACTGTAGGGTTTTTTCAGGGAGGCCTTTACCGGAATGTTTTTTTCGGAAGCATAGTTCAACATATCCGTTCTTCCCTTAAACTCTTTCAGAAAGACCGGGTCTTTCCAGGGCGCCAGCACCTTAATTTCCGGATTCAGGGCATAATAAGTCAGTTCAAAACGAACCTGGTCATTTCCCTTTCCGGTTGCACCGTGAGAAACATAACCGGCACCAAGCTTTTTGGCAAGGGAAATCTGGCCTTTGGCAATAAGCGGCCGGGCAAGGGCAGTTCCCAGCAGATACCTGTTCTCATAGATGGCGCTGGCCTGGATGGCAGGGAAAATGAAGTCACTGACAAACTCCTCTTTCAGGTCGTCGATCACAACTTCACTGGCCCCGATCCGGATGGCTTTTTCCCTGGCCTCGTCAAAATTGTCATCCTGCCCCACGTCTGCGATGTAGGCAATTACTTCGTAGCCTTGCTCAATCAGCCATTTAAGTATTACTGAGGTGTCCAGCCCTCCGCTGTACGCGAGGACCACTTTTTTTTGTTTTTCAGACATTAAACATTGTTTTTTGGATTCGTATTAATGCGACGGAAAGAAAATAGTGTCTTTCAGTGCGGGAAATATTGTGATGAGTGCCCTTCTGACCTCCTTTCTTTCGACTCCCTCTGAGGGGATCAGCAAGATCGTATCGTCTCCGGCGATGGTTCCGGTGATTTCATAGCGGCCGGCCTTGTCGATGGCAATGGCCACACTATTGGCATATCCGGGCAGTGTTTTGATGATGGCAAACTGGTGGGCAAAGTGGATGGCCTGAATGGCAGATGTCAGAAATGACAGATCCGGGCCCGAAGCCTCCTGAAGTGACTGATGCTGGTCGGGGAGAGAAAAGATACTTCCTTTTTCCGGATCGGCTTTTCTCCCCACCTGCAGAGCTTTTAAATCTCTTGAAATGGTGGCTTGTGTGGGGTCAAACCCCTCTTTGCGTAGTTTGCGCAATAATTCATCCTGACTGCTGATCTTTTGGGTCTGGATGAGCTTTTTGATGGCAAGCAGCCGTTGTGATTTACTGTCCATAATGTATAAATATGCAATTAGAATGCAAAAATATACAATTCTGGATACAGTGCAAAATAATTTTAAAAAAACAATTAAGACCTGAGGCGCCGGTTCAGGTACTGAACAGACAAGAAGTCGATGTAATAAAGGAATCTGACTGAGAAGCTGTTGATCTGGGGCTGGTCACTCATGCGCCTGATATTGTCGTAATAGCTGTCTGGGAGGGTGGGTTCACGGTGATCGATGACATTCTTCCAGGCAACAGTCATCTGGCTGCCAGGGGCGAAATGCCAGGTAAGCAGTATATCCGCTGTAAAAGCATTGTAGTTGATGTCGTTGACCTGCAAATCTTCTTCAATGGGGCGCAGGCGTCCGTCTTCCTGAAGGAAGAAGTATTTTCCGTCATAATCGACCCTGGACCAGTAATGCCTCAGGTCCAGATTCAGGGAGAGGTCGTTGCTGAAGAGGAAAGTGGCGCCATACGTATTGGTGATGGTAGGGGATTGCCTGCGACCAAAATATACGGAGTCCGGATGGTTCTGTCTGACATATCCGATGTCGTTTGTCATTTCATTGTAGTCAAAACCATAAGACATATTGAGGCGGTCACTGACCCGGAGCGTGGGTGTCAGGTTAAACCCAAACGTTTCCTGGGGCTTTTCTGACATGATCCTGCTATATGAAAAATTGCCGTCCACATAAACCCTTCTGCGATAGTCTGATGAATAGGTCATGCGGGTGCTGTATGCTTCATCGGTTCTGTAAAAACGGCCGGGAACCCTGGGTTCGAAATAATCCCTTTCGCCCCTGGGGTGATAATCCACATTGAGACTGATATGAAACCGGGTGTCAAACAGCATCCGCGTGCTGTAATTCAGCCGAAGATCCGTAAAGGTGCTCGGGTTGTACAGGCGGCTGTAGGTCAAGCTGAATGAATTCGTCAGTGAAAAGAATCTCCAGAACGGATCGAAGATGTTGTGGCTAACGGATACACCGTCATCAACCCTGTTGTTCCTTCGCAGAAAACCCATGTCATCCTGGTCGTAATCGTCGCTGATCACATTGCGGTTGTAATTGAACTGCCAGGTTCCTCCGAATTTTCCGATTCTGAAATCATATTTATGCCCGAATACATTGTCTTCATCTGAGAAGTATTGCTGGCTGACTGCTCCGGATCCACTGATGCGAAACATGTTGCTGCTGTCATTCAGCCTGAATTCTGTGCCGGTAACGTTGGCTGTGTATCCTTCGGAGGCTCCCGACACATTGGTGTTGACCAGGCTGACAAAGGAGTTGTTGCGCAGGCTTTGGTCGGCTACTATCAGGTTGTAATTCGTGAAAGGCTGTGTTACGACCTCTCTTGTTTCACCGGTAATGGTGTCTTTGAGCGTTGCTTCAGCGGCAGCTGTCATTGCATTGAAAAACCCCAGTCCGAGTCCTGAACCGGTTCTTCCTGAAACCTTGGTGGCGTTGATCATCCGGGTTTCCAGGGGGTTGTCATAAATGATCTCATGATCTTCCTGTTCGGCGGATGCGCGGTTATAATTGCGGGGTTGGGCGCCAATGCGGCGTGAGTAAAACAAGTCGGCCTTGCCAAACAATTCCATTCCTTCAGTAAAAAATTGACGGTTTTCGTCATATTTAACCTCGTATGGGGAAAGATTC
>PWIY01000186.1 GCA_003560215.1 Bacteroidales bacterium
AAACGAACGTGCATGCAGGTGAATGCTCCCGTCCGGATTCGGCCGGTCAAAACCGTATTTCAGGTCCCCTTTGATGGGGCACGACATGGACGACAGCTGGGCGCGGATCTGGTGATGACGGCCTGTCATCAGCTCCACTTCCAGCAAGTAATAACGGTCACTCTCCCCGATTAAACGGTAGGTCAGTTCCGCCTTTTTTGCCCCCGGGGTTCCTTCCTTTACCACATAGGATTTGTTTTGGGTTTCGTTTTTTTTGAGAAAATGCACCAGATTTCCTTTACCGGCAGGAGGCCTGGCCTGAACCAATGCCCAGTATTTCTTTCCGATCTGCCTTTCTTTGAGCATGCCATTGAGCCTGGTCAGGGCCTTGGAGGTACGGGCAAAGATCACCGCTCCGCTCACAGGCCTGTCGAGCCGGTGGGCAACACCAAGAAACACCTTCCCGGGTTTGTTGTATTTCTCTTTGATATAAGCTTTTACCCGCTCACTAAGTGGTTGATCCCCCGTTTTGTCGCCCTGCACGATCTCCGAAGACAATTTGTTGACAACAATGATGTGGTTGTCTTCATACAAAACCCTTGAGGCAATGTCAGTACTGCTCATCCTTATTGGGGAAGTCCTGGTTTTTCACATCGCTGATATAACGCTCCACGGATCCCTTGATCTCATCATAGAGGTTGTTGTATCTCCGCAAAAAACGGGGAGAGAAATCCTGATTAATTCCCAGCATGTCATGCAGCACAAGCACCTGTCCGTCCACCCCGCTTCCGGCACCAATACCTATGGTCGGTATGGGGATCTCCCTGGATACCTTTTCTGCCAGTACCGCAGGGATCTTTTCCAGCACAATGGCAAAACAACCCGCTTCGGCCAGCTTGTGTGCATCCTCCACCAGTTTGGAGGCCTCCTCTTCCTGGGTTGCCCTGACCACATAAGTACCGAACTTATTGATCGACTGCGGGGTCAGCCCCAGGTGCCCCATCACGGGTATCCCTGCCGACAAAATCCTGTCAACAGATTCCATGATCTCCTGCCCGCCTTCTATCTTGACGGCATTGGCATTGGATTCCTTCATGATACGAATGGCCGACAACAGGGCTTCCAGGCTGTTCCCCTGGTAGGTACCGAATGGCATATCCACCACCACGAGGGCCCGCTGAACCGCCCGCATCACCGAACTGGCATGGTAAATCATCTCGTTCAGGGTAATGGGCAACGTCGTTTTGTGGCCGGCCATGACATTTGCCGCCGAATCCCCCACAAGGATCACATCAATGCCGGAGCGATCCACAATGCGGGCCATGGAATAGTCATAGGCCGTAAGCATGGAAATTTTTTCCTGCCGGAGTTTCATCTCCTGCAAAACATGGGTGGTAACCTTTGTAATTTCTTTGGGTGCCTTCATGACACAATCTTTTTAACAGGTTCATACTCCGGTAAAAAACCGGATTCACTCAACAACCTAAAACGGCCAGAAGTTGTTGTCATACCAGACCTTCTCGGTCAGCTGCTGGTTCAGGTCAATCAGCAGTTTGTGATGCCCTTTTTCCCAATTGGCAAGCCAATCAAACAACTCCTTTTCATTGGGATCATCTGTTTCAGCAGCCCGCTTTGAATAAACCTCCACCGATTTGTTCTCCATGTCAATCGCCGCAGAAATGGCGGCAGCCTCAAATCCGGATCCGGAAATATCCTTTACCATTTTTTCATCAAGAATGGTATTGGCAATGGCCTCGCCATCCGGAGCCTTCTCCAGCTCATTGTTATCGAAACTGCCCTGTTTATTGTAATGGGCCAGCTGTTTCTGAAGAAAGTCAATGTGGGTCTGTTCTTCCTCGGCCATCACATTGAAAATTTTCCGCACATCTTCATTGCCGGTCTGGGATGCAACCTGCTCATAGAGCGCTTTGCCCCTGTGTTCCATAATGATTGCCTGCTTGAGAATATCGGTAACGCTTTGCTTGTTCATAGTAAACCTGGTTTTTGGTGAAAGAATATCTTTTAAACAAAAATAGGCTTTTTCCATCAATACCCCAATGCCGGGCACCACATCATAAAAATCGTATTTTTGCATCTGAACGAAACATTCACCGGTCTTCCGGCCGGCGGCAGCCAGAGGTGATTATGTCCGGACTGGCATCTAAACAATGAATTCATGGAAAACCCGGCAGAAAAGGTTGCACTCAGATTATTCGCTGACTGGAGTGGAAATAAGGCTGAGCAGATCCTGCCGCTACCCCCGTCCGGATCCAACCGTCAATATTTCAGGATCCGGTCAGGCAAAACCACGGCAATTGCAGCTTATAACCCCGACAAACGTGAAAACCTGGCTTTTCTGACCCTCAGCCGGATTTTCCTTGAAACGGGACTGCCCGTTCCTGAGATCTATGCAGAAGACCGGGAGGCCGGTGTTTACCTCCTGCAGGATCTGGGTGACACCACCCTCTTTTCGCTCCTCCCCGGCGGCAGACCAAACAATACCCCTGATGGCGGTGGAAAAAGCAATACCTTGGATGGCCGCAGACAAAGCAATACCCCTGATGGCAGCAGACAAAACAATGCCTTTGATGACGAAATCACAGGACTTTACAAAAAAACCATCCGTCTTCTGCCCGTCTTTCAGTTCGACGCGGCTAAAAAAATAGATTTCGGCATTTGTTACCCCCGCCATGCTTTCGACCGGCAATCCATGCAATGGGACCTGAACTATTTCAAGTATTACTTTCTGAAAACTTCCGGGATCCAGTTTGATGAACAGTTGCTTGAAGATGACTTCAACGCCCTGATGAACAGGCTGCTTCATGATACGGAGAAAGCCTTTATGCGTCACCCCGGGGCCATGTTCATGTATCGCGACATGCAGTCCAGAAATGTGATGATCATGAACAATGAACCCTTTTTCATTGATTACCAGGGAGGCAGAAAAGGCCCCCCGGCCTACGACATCGCCTCCCTGCTGTTCGATGCCAAAGCAGACCTTCCGCGGCCACTTCGTGAAGACCTCCTGAACTTCTACATGGATTGTCTGGAGGAAAAAATTCCCCTGAACCGGGAGGCATTCCGCCGGAGCTTTTATGATTTTGTATTGATGCGGATACTGCAGGCCCTCGGAACCTATGGTTTCCGGGGAGGAATTGAGAAAAAAGGCTTCTTTACCCGCAGTCTGCCTTATGCCCTTCGCAACCTCAGCTGGCTCGCTGAACAGGAACTGCTTCCCGGGGCAACCCCCTACCTCAACAAGCTGGTTCTGCAACTGGCCGCCCGCAAACCTGCCGAATTGATCCCCCCGCCCAATGAAGGATTAACTGTTACGATCTCCAGCTTTTCCTACAAAAAGGGGATTCCGCTTGACCACTCAGGGCACGGGGGCGGGTTCGTATTCGACTGCAGGTCATTGCCAAACCCCGGCCGGGAAGAACAATACAAACTGCTGACAGGCCTGGATGAATCAGTGATCCGTTTCCTCTCTGCTGAAAATCAGGTTTCGGAATTTGTCAACCATGCCATTGAAATGGTCACCTCCGCGGTTGAAACTTACAAAAAAAGGGGCTTTGCCAACCTCACAGTCTGTTTCGGCTGCACCGGAGGCAGGCACCGTTCGGTTTACTGCGCCGAACTTCTGGCCGGATACCTTCGAAAAAATCATAATATCGCTGTATATTTGACGCATACGGAAGCCGGAAACTGGGAAACAGAAGGCCATCTTTGATGGGAAGTTATTGGCCGAATCCCATAAGGGCCACAGGTTATTTACAGGGAGCAGGGCATCTGTTATTTACAGGGTGCACGGTATCTGCCAGCCAGGGGGCATCCCAATTTAACCGCAAGGGGTCTGACCCGGATAAACCAGAGGGACGTCAGCGACGATTATATATGAAAGCCATTATTCTTGCAGCAGGCCTTGGAAGCAGGCTCAGACCACTGACCGACAACACCCCGAAAGCACTGATTGAAGTCGGGGGGAAGCCATTGTTGCTTCACGCGGCAGAGAAACTGATCGCTGCCGGGGTCAGCGATATCGTGGTCAACATCCACCATCACGGAAATATGATACAGGAGTTCATTGAGCAACTGGAGTACCCGGGGGTGAAGTTTCATATTTCCGATGAAACAGATGAGCTGCTCGACACCGGCGGTGCCCTTAAAAAAGCTGCACCATTGCTTCAGGGCACTGCCCCCTTTTTTATTTACAATGCAGATATACTGGCCGGAATAAATCTTAAAGAAATGCTGGCAAAACATCAACAAGAAAAGCCACTTGCCACGCTTGCCGTAACCTGCCGGCAATCATCCAGGTATTTTTTATGGAAAGACGGACAACTTGCCGGCTGGACAAAACACAGCACAGCGAACCCCGGGTCAGCAACGTTTGACGGAATGGAAAAACTGGCTTTCAGCGGAATTCACCTGGCAGACCCCTCATTGCTCAGGCTGATTACCGAAACCGGGCGGTTTTCCATTAAAGACCTTTACCTGCGCCTGGCCCCGCACCACCGCATCATCCCCTACCTGCACGATCACCGGTTCTGGGCCGACACCGGCACCCCGGAAAAACTCAAACAGGCCGAGGACATGCTTCAACACATGCCCCCACCCTAACCCCTCAGTCAAATCACCACAAAAGAATGACACCATGAAAACCAACAAACCAACAACCAAGGGTGCGAAGCACCCGTTAACCGGAGTGGCGAAGCCACGACCAACCGGAGGCGCGCAGCGCCGACTAACCAAGGCGCGAAGCGCCGTTAACCAACAACCGGAGGGTGCGAAGCACCCGACAAACCGGAGTGGCGACAGCCACGACAAACCGGAGGGTGCGAAGCACCCGACAAACCGGAGTGGCGACAGCCACGACTAACCAAGGGTGCGAAGCACCCGTTAACCGTGAGGGGCGCAGCCCCGAACAAACCAAACAGCTTATGCAAAGCTTTCTACAGGAAGTCACCAGCCACATACTGACCAACTACCCCGATACCACAGGAGAAATTTGCGTGGTAACCCCCAACCGGAGGGCAGGTTTGTTCTTTCGCAAGCACTTTGCTGCCGGCCTCACCAAAGCGGTATGGGCACCAGAGATCCTCAGCATTGAAGATTTCATCAACCAGATTACCGGCTATACAATTCCCGACAGCATGGGATTGTTGTTTGAATTTTACGGGGTTTACAAAAACCTCGAAAAGGATAATGCCGAAAGCATTGACTCATTTATGTCATGGGCTCCGGCGCTGCTGCGCGATTTTGATGAGGCAGACAGTGCCATGGCCAATCCAGAGAAACTTTACAACCATCTTCAGGATATACGCTACATCGATACCTGGAACCCCGACGGATCTCCCCTTACCGAATTCCAAAAAAACTATCTGGCGTTTACTGGTAAAATGCACACCTACCACAGGGAGTTGGGGAAGCATCTAACCGAAAAAAAAATGGCCTGGCAGGGGTTGTCCTCGCG
>PWIY01000062.1 GCA_003560215.1 Bacteroidales bacterium
CGCCAAACAAAAGGCACAGCCGGTAAGGGTTGAGAAAAAAGTGGGCCGGAATGAACCCTGCCCCTGTGGCAGTGGCAAGAAGTACAAACAGTGCCATGGAAAAGGAAATTGATGAATCTTTAATCCGTTTGCCTTATGTTTTCCTTTGAAACCACGCTGAGGGTTCGTTATGCAGAAACACACCAGATGGGCTTTGTCTATTACGGCAATTATCCCCAGTATTATGAAGTAGCCAGGGCGGAAGCCATGCGGAGGATGGGTATGACCTACAGGGAGATGGAAGAGAGGGGGGTGGTGATGCCCATCGCTGATATGCACATAAAATACATCCGTCCTGCCCATTATGATGATCTGCTCACCATCAGAACCAGTGTACCGGAGCTACCCGGATCAAGAATGCACTTTGACTATGAGATCTTTAATGAAGCTGGAAAGCTGATCAATAAAGGGTATACAGTGCTTGCATTCATCAGAAAAGACACAGGAAGGCCTTGTGCTGCACCTGATTGGTTTTTGAACAAATTAAAAGAAGCATAGTTTTGATATGTGGGGCCGGGGCTGTGCAGCCGCAGGTTCATATTGTCTGAATGTACATTAAAAAACAATGTTATGAAAGAAATGAAGATTGTGCTGGGTGAAAATAAAAAAGTGGAAGCCCATTACAAGGGATTTACCATATACACCGATCAGCCTGAAAAAGCGGGAGGAGACGCTGGTGCACCTGCTCCTTTTGATCTTTTCCTTGCGTCCATCGGGACCTGTGCCGGTTTTTATGTACAGGCTTTTTGTAATCAACGGGGTATTTCAACTGATCAGATTGAACTGGTTCAGAAGATGCACCATGACAGGGATACCAAAATGATCAGTAAAATTGAGATCGATATTTTGCTGCCCTCTGACTTCCCACCGCAGTACAAGGATTCTGTGGTTCGTGCTGCCGAATCATGCTCAGTTAAAAAACACATTGCCAACAGCCCGGAATTTGTACTGAATATTAAATAATACCTCCCCCTAGTTATGAAGAAAACGCTTGTGATCGGCGCCAGCCCGAACCCGTTGCGATATGCCACCAAGGCAGTTAAAAGACTCAGGGAATATGACATTGAAGTGGTGGCGATCGGAAAACGGGAAACGACCATTGGGGATGTGGAAGTGATAACGGGTACACCACCGGTGGAAGATATCCATACCGTGACCCTTTATGTCGGCCCCGACAACCAGGAACCCTACATTGAATACATCCTTTCCCTGAAGCCCAAACGAATCATATTTAACCCGGGTACTTATAACAAAGATCTGGAAAAAAAGGCCGAAAAAGCCGGCATTGAAACCATTGAGGACTGCACACTGGTCATGCTCAGTATGGATGAGTATTGATGCAGGCCCCGGGTATAACATAATACAACAAACTAACCATTACGATCTATTATTACTATGGCGAAAAAAGACATTGGGTTTGACTCCAAACTGATTCACGCAGGAATGTTTGACGATCAGTTTGGCAGTGCAACAGTTCCGATTTATCAGACAAGTACGTTTAAGTTTAAAAGTGCGGATCATGGAGCGGCCTGTTTTGCAGGAGAAGATGACGGTTTCATTTATACACGTCTGAACAATCCGACCATTGATGCCCTGGAAAAACTGATGGCCGAGCTGGAAAATGGATACCGTGCGATCGCCACCAGTTCAGGGATGGGTGCGGTCAATACCATTTACAGCGGGTTGTTGAATCAGGGCGATCACATGGTCAGCACTGACGCAGTTTATGGTCCTTCCAGGCTGGTCATGGAGAAGCATTACCGCAAATTCGGGGTGGAGTCGACCTACATCGATACCACCGATCCGGACAATATCCGGAAAGCCATTCGTCCAAACACCAAAATGCTGTATGTGGAGACCCCCGCCAATCCGACCATGGCCATTACTGATCTTGAAGAGGCCGTAAAGATTGCCAGGGAACACAATCTGATCACAGTGGCCGACAACACCTTCTGCAGCCCTTATCTTCAGCGACCCATTGATTTCGGGTTTGATGTGGTTTTTCATTCCATAACCAAATTCCTGAACGGTCATGCAGACATCGTGGGGGGGATCATTGTAAGCAGAGATCAATCATTCGACGACATCCTCCGGCCCATGATGATCAATTTGGGGTGCAATATGGATCCCCATCAGGCCTATCTTGTGATCCGCGGGCTGAAAACCTTATCTGTGCGTATGGATCGTTCGCAGGAAAATGCCACCAAAGTGGCGCACTTCCTGGAAGGTCATCCGAAGGTGGAGTGGGTGAACTACCCCGGGCTGAAATCTCATAAACAATATGAGCTGGCGAAAAAACAGATGAAGGGCCCTGGTTCGATGATCAGCTTTGAGCTGAAGGGTGGATTACCGGCAGGGAAAGGCCTGATGAACAATGTTCAGTTGTCAATCCTGGCAGTTTCCCTTGGTGGGGTGGAAAGCCTGATTCAGCATCCGGCCTCCATGACCCATTCCAAAATGGACCGGGAAGCAAGGGAGCGATCAGGGATTTCAGATGGTTTGGTCAGGTTTTCTGTTGGTATTGAGGATGCAGATGACATCATTGCAGATCTTTCCCAGGCTCTTGAGCAAGTAAAATAAAGGTTTTCAGGTCGGTCAGTTGCCTGCAAAATATTTTTATTTTTGTATCGTATTAAAACAAGTAGTCAGATTCCAACTGCCGCACCGGCGGCTGCCACACTTGGTTTTAAGTGTTTTTAACGAAGACAAGCTGCTATCACTTTAATTAGTAACGAGAAATTTTTTCTTTTGATGGAAAACAAGGAAAATCTTGATCCCCGGAATATCCGGACAGAAGAACCGGAAGGGGAAGAGCCCCGTACCAGCGAAAAAAACGCAGGTATCACTCAAACTGAAAACAAAGGACTTGCTGAATCTACCGAAAAGCCAGCTCTGAAAGAGGCTACTGAAGGAACGCCTGAAACAGGGCAGGAACAGCCCGTCGCGAAGAAGCCTGAGGCAGAGCAGGAGGAACCTGCCACGGAGAAGCCCCAGGCAGAACAGGAACAGCCTGCTGAGGAAAAGCGTGAAACAGAGCAGGAACAACCCGCCCCGAAGAAGCCTGAAGTAGAGCAGGAGGAGCCTGCCACGGAGAAGCCCCACGCAGAGGGAGAAAAGCCGGCCGAAAGCCCTGCTGAAGAAAAGCAAGCAACCGTTGAAGCTGATGATAAACAGGCAAAGTCCACAGAAGACGACAGCGAAACCACCGGGGAAGAAGCCCAGGTAAAAGAAACATCCCGGCAGCAGGATGAATCCCGGGCAGATGAAGTGCAGGCGAAGGAATCCTCAAAAGAAGATGAAGAAGACAATGAAACCCTGGCTGCAAAATACAATTCCATGGATCGTCCCGCACTGGTGGATGTGATTGAGCAATTGGTGCAGTCTGAAGATATCGGCCAGATACGTCGCCACATTGGTTTTATTAAAGCGGCATATCGCAAAATCCTCCGTGATGAGCACATGACTGCTTATGAACAGGGGATGGACAGGGAGGAGTCAGAAGGAGGCGCGGAAGAAAAACCGACTGACCCCCTCACCGAGCGTTTTGATGCAGCTTTTTCTGTTTACAAAGAGAAAAAAGTGCGTCATGATCAGGAACTGGAAAAGGAAATGCAGGAGAATCTTCAGATCAAGGAAAAAATCCTGGACGAACTGCGAACCCTGATCGACTCAGAAGAGGAGCTGAAAAAAACCTATGACCAGTTTCATGCCCTGCAGGACAGGTGGAGAAGTGTTGGTCAGGTTCCCCGTAGCGCAAAGGGAACGCTTTGGAACAATTATCATTTCCTGGTTGAAAAGTTTTTCGACAAAGTCAATATCAACAAGGAGCTCAAGGACCTGGATCTGAAAAAGAACCTTGAGGCAAAAACGGGTCTTTGTGAAAAGGCGGAGGAGTTGTTGCTTGAGTCAAGTATAACCAGGTCATTTCAGCAGTTGCAGAAATTGCATGAGGCCTGGAAAGAAACCGGTCCTGTTCCGAAAGATAAAAAAGACGAAATATGGGAGCGTTTCAAGGCAGCCACGGACAAACTGAATAAAAGGCGTCAGGAGCATTACGAGAAACTCAGGGAGGATCAGAATAAAAACTACGCCGCCAAACTTGTGCTGTGCGAAAAAGCAGAGCAACTAACTGCCCGCTTACCGGAAACTCCACGCCAATGGCAGGAGAAAACGGATGAGATCAATGAACTTTTCAAGGTTTGGAAAACCATTGGCTTTGCGCCAAAAAAGGTCAACAATGAAATATGGAACCGCTTCCGTAATGCATTGGACACTTTTTTCTCAGCCAAAAAAGATTTTTTCCGGAAGTTCAAGGATCAGCAAAAGGAAAACTATAACCAGAAACTGAACCTTTGCCTTCAGGCTGAAGCTTTAAAGGACAGCGAGGACTGGAAAACCACCACCGAAGAACTGATCCGTTTGCAAAAGGAGTGGAAGAAAGTAGGTCCGGTACCCGCCAAATTTTCTGATAAAATATGGAAGCGTTTCCGCAAGGCATGTGACCACTTTTTCAACAGGAAATCCGAGCATTTTGCCAATATCGGTGAAAAGCAGGATGAAAATCTGAAAAAGAAACAGGAATTGATTGAAAAGGTCAAAAACCATTCTTATTCCGACGATAATAAAGAGAACCTGGAAACTTTAAAGGAATTTCAGCGACAATGGATGGCCATCGGGCATGTTCCCATCAAGCAGAAAGACAAAATCCAGAATGAGTTCCGGAAAGCGATCGATCACCAGTTTGACATTTTGAATATCAGTAAAAAGGCCAAAAGTACACTGAGTTTCCGGACAAAAATTGAAAACCTGAAGAACGCTCCCAACGCTGATAATATCATATACAAGGAGCGCAACTATGTTGCCGGTAAGATCAAAAGCCTTGAATCAGATATTCAGGTGTTGGAAAATAACATTGGCTTTTTTGCTTCGTCTAAAAAAGCTGATGTTCTGAAAGCTGAGTTTGAGGAGAAAATTGAGGAGGCCCGTAATGAGATCAAGGTGCTGAAGGAAAAAATGAAAATTTTGAGAGATGCTTGATTTTTTGTTACTTAAGGGGCAATATTCAATTCATCCAAAAAATGCCTATGAAAAAATCTGGAGGATTCTTAATGCTTGCTGCGCTGCTGTTTTTTCCCATCAGTGATGCCGGTGCTTCCGGGTTGGGGATACGGGGTGGCTTTAATTTTTCATCCCTGCCCTCTTCGCAGGAGGTGCAGATCGGGGTGGACGGTTGGGGAAACCGTACCATGGAAGCACTGTCTGATTCATACACCGGCTTTCATTATGGTGTGGTTGGGCATGTTACCTTTTATGGGTTTTTTATTCTGCCCGAGTTTTTATTTACCCAGACCGG
>PWIY01000325.1 GCA_003560215.1 Bacteroidales bacterium
CTCCCATTTTCCATGGGCACCCAAAAGGTGTATGTGCTGGTCAGACTGGTGCCGGAGGAGTTGGGGAAGTACCTCATAATCATGATTTCCTCCCACGGCAAAAACTTCAATCCCTTCCCTGCCAAGGGTCTCAAACCCCTTTTGCAATATTCCAGTGGCTTCGTAATAACGGTTGTCCTGATCCACAATGTCACCCGCCATCAGGATGGCATCCACCGAATGGATCACCGCATACTCAACAATACGTTCCCAGCTGTAGCGGGTTGAGGCTTCGGGGGCATTCTCCGGGATGGATGCGGATTTTCGTCCAAGGTGAAGATCTGAAGTTGCCAGCAGCTTGATCGCCATATCAGTGTTTACTTAAATTTAGGGCAGGTTAATGTCAGATTGCTCCGGGGGTTTCCGGCACGAAAAAGGTCAATCAGCCCCCGGATCCATTACGCGTCCTGCAAAAAGTATGCTCTGATGTTCATTGTCTTTAATAAAGAAGAGAAAAGGCCTGTTGGCGTTGAAGATGGTATATGCGTCCTGTTCAAGCGCTGATTTTCGTATGGCCACCACGGCCGTGGCTGCCGCCGCTTCCGTTCCTTTTTCCGCCACTTCTATCATGGCCTGATGAATCACTTTGTCAATCTTCAGGTCCCTTTGCCCGGTCATCCCGGAAAAGTCTGCATGGTCGGCAAATGCATCTGTCATTCCCATGGAAGTAAGTGTTTCTTCCAGGTCAACTTTGGATTCTGCATCAAACCTGGGAAGGTGCAACTCAACTGCGGATGGGGAGACTCGCCTGGTCAGCCTGAAAAAACAAAGTGCATCAAGTGACTCTTCCACCCGGGCCAGGTCGGTATGCTCTGCAGGCAGTATCACCATCATGGAAAAATCCCCACCTGCGTACGGCAATTCAAGCACCTGCATGTTTTCATCCCCAAAGTAAGGGAAGGTATCCCTTTTGCTCATAAAGTAGGCCTGTGATTGCTCCCGGGGCGAAACGTAAAAGGAGTCTTCCCGGGTAAGTTCAGCTTCAAACTCCTCCAGCCATGGTCCGAAAAAATGAATGGCATTGACAAGCACAAGGCGGGTATCTGCCGTAAGCACTCCTCTTGAGATTAAATTGTCGATGTTTTCTGCGGTCTGTTCATAAACCCAATCATTGATATTTTGCCTGATCCTTTCCCGGTCAGCCATGAAGTCTGCCCGAAAAGTTTGCGAATTGTAGGCAGATTCAATCAGCTCAAAAAAGGAATCCAGGAAATGATAGTCTTCCTGTGCCCACAAACTGTTGGCAATATTGAGTGCAATGGTATCTCCGGCCATCTGATCCAGCTCAGCGATATATTCGCCGTACTGCTGATGGAATCCGGAGTTCTCATTCCTGAAGTGCATAACACGGGCCATTTGCTCTTTGGTTTCTCCCCGGGCGCCGGCATATGTCATGGCCATGGCGGCGGAAATGCTGAAAGGAGAGATCACGAAGTTTTCATCGCCCGGTGGAAGGATCTGCAGCAGGTCAAAAGCAAACTGATTGTTGCTTGCGGGAAACGGCATGGAGGCCATGGCCATTTCGCGCTGCCTTTCTTCCGTGGTTGATTGCCGGACATGCCGGCTGCAGCTAACGCACATCATCATTAGCATCAAAATAAAAATAACTTGTTTTTGTCCTGGCATGCCTGTGAAAAATAGGGTTACATCGGTATTGTTACAAACTTACAATTAATTTGCCAAAATTAACCGGAGCTTTTGGTGGCACTTGCTGCCATTTTTCTATTTTTGTTCTGAAGAAGACAGAGGTTATTCACAAATAATAAATCATTGTTGACAATGGAAGATCAAGCGGAAAAAATCAAATGCCTGATTCTGGGAAGCGGCCCGGCCGGTTATACGGCAGCCATCTACGCAGCAAGGGCGGATCTGCAACCAGTTTTATATCAAGGGCTTCAGCCTGGCGGGCAGCTGACCATTACCACAGATGTTGAAAATTATCCGGGTTACCCGGAAGGGGTAAAAGGCCCCGATATGATGATGGACTTTCAGAAGCAGGCCGAAAGATTCGGTTCTGATGTCCGCTTCGGGATGGCTACTGCGGCTGATCTTTCCAAAAGACCTTTCAGGGTCGTTATTGATGAGAAGAAAGAATTGTTGGCTGAAACGCTGATTATTGCAACCGGTGCCTCTGCAAGATGGCTGGGGCTGGAGTCCGAGCAGAAATTCAACGGGCACGGTGTTTCGGCCTGTGCCACCTGTGATGGGTTCTTTTACCGGGGATTGAATGTGGCCGTTGTGGGTGGTGGAGATACTGCCTGTGAGGAAGCTTCATATCTGTCCAAGCTGTGCAAGAAAGTGTATCTGATTCACCGGCGGGATGAACTCAGGGCCTCAAAGGCCATGCAGCACAGGGTGATGAAAGCCCCGAACATTGAAATAATCTGGGATCATGTGCCGAAAGAGATTTTGGGAGACCAGACCGTGAACGGAGTTCTGCTTGAAAATGTCAAAAGCGGTGAGACGAAACGACTCGATGTGGAAGGTTTTTTTGTGGCCATCGGACACAAACCCAATAGCGGTGTATTTGAAGGGCAGCTGGACATGGACGGTAACGGATACCTGAAAACCAGTCCGGACTCCACGCGTACCAATATTCCCGGGGTATTTGCCGCAGGCGATGTGCAGGATCATGTATACCGTCAGGCGGTAACTGCTGCCGGAACAGGCTGTATGGCAGCCATTGAGGCAGAACGATTCCTGGCAGATCAGGAATAACACCTGTCATACGGGCCGGTCGTGCGACCCCTTGATCAATATAGCACAGGGCAATGACATTGTATGCTTTTTTTTCTTTTGTGGCATTGCTGCTTTATCTTCAGGCGGCTGTGTACGTATGGAAAGCAATGCCATCTGATCAGCTGCACAGATCTTTTGTGCTTCTTTCCTTTTCGCTGGCATGGATGAGTCTCTGTTATCTTCTTTTCAGTTTTTTCGATCAGTCGGGGGCTGTTTACCTGCTTGATCGCCTGGCTGTTGTTGCCCGCTATCTGTTTCCCCTGCTTTTGGTCCGGTTTTTCATGCATTTCACCCACCAAAAGTCTTTGCGGTGGAAGAGATTTGTGGTTTTTGGCATGCTTCCGCTGGCGGCAGGCCTTATTCTGAGTTACATGCTGGGGGCATCTTCCTATAAACATTTTTACCGGGGTGTCGATAGTCTGTGGTATTTTAACCCGGCAGGATATGCCTGGTGGTTTCATGTTTCTGCATTTTATTTCGCAGGCAGTGCCTTTGTCTGTTTGTGGTTATTGTATTCCACCGGAAAAGACTCACGGCCTTCTTTTTCCAACAAGGAAAAGCTTCAGCGGTTGGTCATGGGGGTGTCTTTAATGCTTTTGATGGGTACGGCCATGATCACTGAGTTAACTCCGTTGCTGGCCTGGGGGGCCTTTGTTCCTGAAATCGGTCACCTTACCACGCTTCCCCTGATGGCAGGTTTGTTCTTTCCCCTTACCCTGCTGAATCCGCGACGTTTTTTCCGTGATGAACTCGCCGATCAGTTCATCCGCAGAATCCGCCAGTTCGTTTTTTACCTTGATCGTACCGGGCACATATATGCCATAAACCGGTTTGCCCAGGATACACTTCAGTATCCCCGTCATGAGGTTTTGTACAAAAATGCGGAGGATTTGTTTTATCGGCCTCCCATTGTCAGAAAACAACTGGAAAGGGCAAGGGCCAATCTTGACACCAAAGTGGTTGTCTCTTCCCTTATTTCATCTGACGGAAGTCTGATCCCTGTTAAAGTTTCCATTGTGAAGGTTCATGATACTTTCCGCAATATCGTCGGATTTGTTTTGCTGGGGGTTGACGACAGACAAAAATTTGAATTGCACAAGGAAGTCAGAAAGCGCAACCGTGTCAGGGCAACCCTGGATAAACTGCGAGCAGATCTGGAGAACCGCGTGGAAATGAGGCGGAGTGAACTGGTTGAGGCCAACAAGAAACTGGATGATGAGATTTTGCGGCGGGAAACGATTGAACAGCAGCTTCGAAGGGAACTTGCGGTAAAGGGTGAGATGCTTCGGGAGATTCACCACAGGGTAAAGAACAATGTTCAGATGATTGTATCATTGGCAAATATGGCTTATGGCCATAGCAGGATCCCCGATGCTGAGCATGAAACGTTTGGAAAAATTGTCAAGCGGATCCTGGAGATATCCCAGATACACGAAAACCTTTACGATTCTCCTTATATCGGAAAAATTAAATTCGGACAGTTTATTCGTACCGCAGCAAGTGAGTTGAAAGGCAGGCTGATCAGGCGTGAAGATGTGTATTTCAGGGTCAGGCACGGTGAGGAGGAGATTTCGATAGACATGGCCATTCCTTGCGGAATAATCGTTTATGAATTGATGACCAATGCACTGACCCATGCTTTTCCGGAAGGGTCAACCGGTCAGCTGCCGGTTTTTGCTTATTCTTTTATCAATGTTGAATTTTATAAAGAGGAGGAAGTGTTTCATCTGGTCGTTTGGGACAATGGCGATGGGCTGTCACTGGAAGAGAATATGCCGTCCGAAACAGGAATCGGACTGAACCTGGTTCATACGCTGGTTCGTGATTACTTAAATGGTAGTATTTCATATTCAAATCATAAAGGCAGCAGGATCATTGTCCGTTTTACCGAGAAACAATCATTATAACACAGTCAGTTATGCAGTGGGTTTTGTTTTTTTCTTTGCTGGTTGCCCTGTTGTACTTTCAGGCAGGGCTCTACCTGTTGTGGAAAAACCCTGAAGTTAGATTTAACCGGTGGTATTTCGGCCTGACTGCTTATTTTGGTTTCTGGTCGTTGTCGTTGTCAACCACCTATTTAGAAGTGTTTGAAAATCAAATTGCGGGTTGGGAGCTGATTGTGCTCATGGGCTTGTCTCTTTTGCCCTACATGTTGGTTGGCTTTTTCGCATTGCTGATTCCCATCCCTGATAAAAACCAGCGCTTATGGAATCGCTGGTTGCTGGTTTCCGGCCTTGTACTTCTATTTGTGTTCCTTCTGGAGTTTGTTTTCCTGCTCAGAACCAGCGGAGGGGAGAAGCATTTGCTTTTTGAACTGGCGACCTATGCTTTATTCCTGATGCTGATTGTAGCAGCCGGAAGACTTTTTATCATGCTTTCACGCTGGCATCGAAGTTTGCAACGAACCGGTGAGCGTAAACAGTACCAGCTCGCTTTTTACACATTGCTTTTGGCTATTATTTGCATGCTTTGGTTTGACTATCTGTTCCCTGCAATCGCTGAAACTGCTCACCTGAAATTGCCCCATATGTATTTTTTCCCGCTTTGTCTGGGGCTGGCAATCGGATACCTGAAGTATCATTTGTATTCTCCGCTTCCTTCAGAAAGTGCCAGGAGACTGCTGGAGGAATTGCAGCAGTTTGTTTTTTTC
>PWIY01000322.1 GCA_003560215.1 Bacteroidales bacterium
CTGCAAATCACAAAGGCAGAGGTGGGCACAGAAATTGTTGACATGCCAAGCAGCCGGGGCGTCCGGGTAAAGGCCACGGTCAGATGCAATGGTCAAACGGGCGTGGAAATGGAGGCACTGACTGCGGTCAGCACCGCCCTTCTTACTATTTATGATATGTGTAAAGCCGTTGACAAAAAAATGGTGATCACCGACATCCGTTTACTGGAAAAAGAAAAAATATAAACTTATGGAACTGAAAATATTATCCGTCAACATATCGAAAGAGAAAGGAACCATCAAAAACCCCGTGGAGGAAATAACGCTCAACCATCATGGCGTTATGGATGACGCACATGCAGGCCCGTGGCACCGTCAGGTAAGCCTGCTTGGCAAGGAAAGCATTGATCGCTTCTCGCAGGAGGCCGGAAGGCCCATCGCCCCGGGAGAGTTTGCAGAAAACATTACCACCGAAGGACTGGAGCTGGTAAAAACCTCTCCGCTTGATCGTTTTTCCGGCGAAAACGTGGAGCTGGAAATTACCCAGATCGGCAAATCATGCCACGGGTCAGCCTGTGCCATTTTTCGGGAGGTGGGCAACTGCGTCATGCCAAAAGAAGGAATCTTTGCCAGGGTCATTCGCCAGGGCTCTTTAAAACCGGGTGATGTCCTGACCTATCATCCCAGGCGGTTCCGCTTTCATGTGGTTACCCTGAGCGACCGGGCCAGCAAGGGCATATATGCCGACCGGAGCGGCCCGCGCATCATTGAGTTGCTCAATGAGCATTACAATGAGCAGCCGCGCGACATTGAAGTTTCCCACACCGTAATCCCGGATGACCCCTCAAGCCTGAGTGTGCTGATTGAAAAAACCACTTATGATGAAGTGGATGTAATCATTACAACGGGCGGTACGGGAATCGGACCGCGGGACGTTACCGTGGAAACTGTCCGCCCGATGCTTGATAAGGAAATTCCCGGCATCATGGAAATGATAAGGGTTAAATACGGGAAGGATAAGCCCAACGCGCTGCTCAGCCGTGGGGTAGCCGGCCTGATCGGGGAAACCCTGATCTACACCCTGCCCGGAAGTGTCAAGGCGGTCAATGAATATATGGGAGAAATCCTAAAAACCCTGGAACACCTGATCTATATGCGCCACGGCCTTGATGCGCATTGAGGCAGCTCAAATGCATACAGAATCCGATCAGGCACTCTTGTGGAGTGAATATGTCCGGGCCACCGGGTTTATTTTGGAACCAGGGTTCCGTCTTCGTACTTCACCACAAAGGCATCGCTTACACAATCCTGCCATAATTTGCGCATGTGGACAATGGCTGCCTCGAGTGTGTCAAAACTACCTGACACATATTTGTACCATCCATCGATGTAGTACTTCTGAAGCTGATCGTTGATGCCCAGGTAATCACTGGCTTCCTCAATACTCAGATCCTTTTTGTGTGCCATCACCTGAACCGTGTAGAATGTATCGGGTGTTTCCTCCGGTTCTTTCTCTTTCTCATCCAGCCTTCTTTCAAGCTGATCCACAGCGTCCCTGAGCGATTCATAATGACGCAGCAATTCAACCTGTTCCTGGGTCAGTTCTCCCAGTTCATCAGTCACAGCCTGCATGTCCTGATCATGTTTGTTACCAGTGGCAACAAGTTCATCCTCAATGGTGTCCATGCGTGAGGCAAGGTGATTCATCCTGTCCACATCACCGGGATACATGGTACGATCAATGGGAGCCCAGTCTTTGGAGTTGGTATTCCTGCCAAGCCTGAAAGTAACGCCGGCACCGGTGTAATTATACATATCTTTCCTGCTGCCGGTAACTACTTTGGCATCAAGTTCATCCGTAAATGCATATTGAAATGAGGATTTCAACCCAATATCTATCCGGTCCGAGATCCTGAAATTCACACCCAAACCGAAAGGAATCACCAGGGCATTGTGGATCTCCCCATCCTGCTGTTCATCATAAGGGTAACGGATCACATCTTCAGTTTGCAAATCCATCAGTCTGGATTCAAAAAACACAGTACCCAGGCCGGTGAACCCATAAATATTCATCCAGCGATTGGAGTTGCTGCGCGGAGCCAGCAAGCCGTTGATACTCACATTGGTCGTAAGGGAGGCATGCATCAGTTCCGCTTCAAACTTCCGGTTATCCTCCGAACTGATCCCCGTCATTTCACCGTAAAGGAAATTACCCTGAAGGGTCAGCACCGGCGACACATGATAATTCAGCATCAACCCGGCCCCGAAACCATCCTCACCGGAGGCGGGCAAAAAACTCTTTTCCTTCACATCCGTAAAAGGGATCAGCAACCCTCCACTGATCCCGAAAGAGAAGCGATTGTAGTCATCGGTTGCTTCCCGTGCTTCCTCCGCACCAATGGCCGGAGCAGCCAGCAACACAAACAAAAGCCAAAAAGAAATATACCTTGTTGTCAGTCTCATAATTATCAGTTAATTCCGTTCAACACCGGTTCTATTCATTAATATTATACTGATAATTCAACAAAAGGTTACGGAAAATTAAGCCTTTCAGGCCCGTATTGTCAGAACAGACCGGAAATATTGCCGTCATTGTCAATATCGATGTTTTCAGCCGAGGGTTGTGACGGCAGGCCGGGCATACGCATGATGGTTCCTGCAATGGGCACAAGGAATCCTGCACCTGATGCAACTTCAAATTCCCGGATCTTGACTGCAAAGTCTTTTGGACGGCCGATTTTATACGGATCGTCAGACAAAGATTTCTGAGTCTTGGCCACACAAACCGGGAGTTTATCCAGGCCAATGCGTTCAAACTGGGCAATCTGTGATTTGGCCTTTACAGAATATTCCACATGGTCAGCCCCATAAAGTTTGGTTGCAATGGTGTGCATTTTCTTTTCAATGCTCCAGTTAAAATCGTACAGTGGTTCAAAGCAGGTGGTGCAGCTATCGGCAGCTTCTTTCACAAGCCTGGCCAGCTCCAGTGCACCCTCTCCCCCTTTTTCCCATCCTTCATAAATGGCCACCCGGACACCCAGCTCTTCACAACGTTTCTTCACAACGGCAATTTCCTCATCTGTATCGGTATGGAATTTATTGATGGCCACCACGGGCTTCAGGTTGAAATGCTGTATGTTCTCTATGTGTTTCTCCAGATTTTCGAGCCCTTTGGAAACAGCTTCCGGGTGGGCCTCTTTCAATGCCGACAGCTTAACCCCGCCATGGTACTTCAAGGCCCTGATGGTGGCAACGATCACTGAAGCATTGGGGGTCAGGCCACCATACTGGGACTTGATATTCAGGAATTTCTCGGCACCCAGCTCAGAGGCAAAACCAGCCTCTGTAACGACGTAATCCGACAAAGAAAGCCCCATCTTAGTAGCAATCAGGGTGTTGGTACCCTGGGCAATGTTTGCAAATGGCCCGCCGTGAACGATTGCAGGATTGCCTTCGATGCTTTGTACCAGGTTTGGCATAACGGCATATTTCATCAGGGCCGCCATGGCACCTTCAGCCTTAAACTCTTTGGCATATACAGGTTCATCGTCATAGGTAAATCCCACCAGGATATTTCCGAACTTTTCCTTCAGGTCGTCCAGGTCTTTGGCAAGGCATAGTGCCGCCATCACCTCTGAAGCTGCTGTGATGTCAAAGCCAGTTTCACGGGGAACGCCCTGCTTTCTGCCGCCAAGGCCTATGATAATGTTACGCAGAGCCCTTTCATTCATGTCAATGACACGCTTCCAGACGATTTTGCGCGGATCCAGATTCAAAAAGTTATTCTTGCTTTGCAGATGGTTATCAACCAGGGCGGAGAGCAGGTTGTGTGTTTTCTCAACTGCCGCCAGATCGCCGGTAAAATGCAGGTTGATGTCTTCCATGGGAAGCACCTGGGCACGCCCGCCTCCGGCAGCACCACCCTTGATCCCGAATACAGGACCCAGCGAAGGCTCCCTGATTACCACGGTGGATTTCACACCCAGCTTGTTAAGCCCTTCTGAAAGACCAATGGAGGTTGTGGTCTTTCCCTCTCCGGTAGGTGTGGGTGTGATGGCTGTGACCAGCACCAGTTTCTTTTTGGAAACAGCTTTTTCATCAATCAGTTTCAGGGGAAGTTTGGCCATGTATTTCCCGATCTGATAAAGATCGGCCTCCTCAACCCCCAGTTTGGCTGCCACCTCTGTGATAGGCCGCATTTCAGCTTCCCGGGCAATGTCAAGATCACTTTTCATAATCGTCCGTTTTTAGTTCAATGAATCAACAGTTAAGATAAATGATTTTATTGTTAAGTAAAACCGGGAAGCATTCATTTTGTTTTATTTACCGTGAAATTTCTCTCAATGGATGTCATACAGAATCTGAACACATGCCCTGACGCCAAAAAAAAATGCCGCAACGGCAACAAACCGGCTGCAACGGCGGCACACTGGCTATGACGGCAATATAACACCCATGATGATGATACACCTGCCATGACGATGGGAAACCTGTTGCAACGGCAGCACACAGGCCGCAACCGCAACAAACCGGCCGGAATGGCGGCAATACACTATAGGCTGACATCTACTCCCACGCGGAAAAACGGATTGTCCGTGTAGGCCTGACTGTCTTCATTGAAGTTATAAAGAAGCAGCAAGTTTACCCGTGTGCGGTGCGAAAGATGCAAGGCATATCCGGCACCCAGCAGGTAATTGTCTTCACTGATGGAGGACCTGTCTGTACCCCCGTTTGGAACCGGACGCCCCGATTCAAGCCAGAGTTTCTCATATTCTGCGTGCAGGAAGAGATTGGAAACTGTTCGCAGTCTGGCAAATACATTGGCCCCGTAGGTATGGGATGAATAGGTGTCTATTCCCCAGCTGTCATGGGTGTACTGATAAATTCCACCGACACCTGCAGATAAACGGTTTGTGATTCGATAGCCTGCATGCAGATGCACCCCGACTGAGGTAAAAGTACCGAACTGCAATCCCACAAATCCCCCCACAAAAACACGTTCACGGGTCGATAAATCGTCCACGTCAGGTTCATCTGCATGAAGTTGAAATGGATACCATACCATTAACATTGCAAGCAGGCTCCCAAAAAAAAGTTTTCTCATCATTTTCAGATATGGTTTCAGCCAAGAACAGCCCTGGCCTTCAGCAAGCATTCCTCATACTCCCGCTCAGGAACAGAGGCTGCCGTGATGGCCCCACCGGCCATATAGGCAAGATACGCATTTTTTGCATTATACTGCAAACTGCGGATGACCACATTGAAGTCAAAATCTTTGTCCGGGCTGATATATCCGACTGAACCTGCATACAAGCCCCTGCGGGTGTCCTCGTACTGTTCAATAAGCTCCATGGCTCTTACCTTGGGGGCTCCGGTCATCGAACCCACAGGAAATGCATACCTGATGGCATCCAGGTAATGGCAGGAAGGGTGCAGGCGGGAGGTAAC
>PWIY01000162.1 GCA_003560215.1 Bacteroidales bacterium
CATCGCCGTCTCTTAGTTCCCTGGATACCAACCGGTAAGGACCCGTGATCACCTCCTGCCCTTCTTCCAGCCCTTCGCGGATTTCTATGTGGTGGCTATCCTGAATGCCGGATCGAACCTCAACCCGTTCGGCAACCCCGTTGCGGTAAAGGAACACATACTCTTTCGGTCGGGATCTGGCGGACTCCCGGTCACTGTTCCCATCCCGGCCTTCCCCGGTGCTTCGACCGGCATCCTCTCTGGTGGTTACGGCCTGTATGGGTACCGAAACCACATCGTATGCCTGCCTGGTCTGGATGTCAACCGCTGCCGACATGCCGGGCCGAAACGGCGACAAATGCGGGCGGTCTTCGCGGATCAGGTGCTCATACGACTCGGGCAGGATGCGAATGCGCACCTCAAAATTGGTGACCTGATCCGTTGACAGGCCTTCCCCGATGGCAGAGTTGGCAATGGAAGTAACCTCCCCCATAAAATTTTCACCAAAAAATGCATCTACCTGGATGTAGGCGGTATCACCCTCGTTAACCCTGACAATATCATTTTCGTTCACCTCCACCTTTACTTCCATCGCATTGAGATTGGCAATCCGCATGATCTCAGTACCAGCCATCTGAGATGTTCCCACCACCCTTTCACCGATCTCCGAGTCAAGCCTGGAAACCGTTCCGTTCATGGGCGAAAAAAGCGTCGTTTTAACCAGGTTGTCCCGGGCCTCGTTTACCCCGGCCTCCGCACTCTTAACCTGAAATTCACTGGCAACCACATTTTGCAGGCTGGCTTCCAGTTCGGCCTCTGCGCTACGGTACTGCGACAGTGCATTGTCATATTCCGATTCTGAAATGGCATCCTGTTCAAACAAACGCCGGTTTCTGTCATAACTGGAGCTGGAATTGGCATAATGGGCCTCCGCCTGGAGGGATCTTGCCCTGGCACTGGCAAGGTTTGCCTTTGCTGTGTTCAGCGACGCCTCAGCCCTGTCAAGAGCCGACTCGTAGATGTCAGGATTGATGCGGGCCAGGAGCTTCCCCCTTTCCACATAATCCCCTTCTTCCACATTCAGCTCAATGATTTCACCCGACACATCCGAACTGATCTTCACCTCGGTAACCGGACGAACACGCCCGTTGGCAGTGACAATTTCCACAATGTCGCGTTTTTCAGCAAGCTCGACCGACACGCGTGCCCCTTCCGGAGAACCGATCAGCCCCGCCCGGCGACCAATGATCAGAAAGACAATCAGCACGCCCAGGACAATCAATGTGATCTTAAGTACTTTATTTTGTTTCATTGAAGCAGTAATATTATCTGGCATTAAAGATTCATTGCATCCGGAACACATCCGGCACATTTCACTCTTTTCTACCGGTTGGTGTTTAATGATATTGGATTACCGATATAAAAGTCCAGGATCTGTACCCTGAACACATATTCATACTTGGCCTGCAACAATTCGGATTCCGCGGCTGCAAGCCTGTTTTTGGCATCATTGTATTCCGTAACATTCACGACCCCCACATTAAAACGCTGCTCCATATAACGGAATGATTCCTCAAGGGCCTCCAGGTTCTTTTCGGTGGCGCGATAACGTTGCAGGGCAGCATGGGCATCCTGGTGGGCCTGCTGGATGGTTTTGAACAACTGGTCGCGGACGATCTGCCGCTGCAACTTGGCATTTTCAAGCGCGATCTTTGATCGCCCTATGGACGAACGGGTCTGAAAATTGTTGAAAACCGGGATCCGCAATGACAGGCCGATACTTCTGTTGAGGTTTTCCTCCAGCTGATCCATAAAAGGAATTACCTGTGTTTTATAATCGAAAGAAGGAGCAAGTACCGCTTCACCAGATGCAGTCTGGCCAATCATCTGGGGTTCGGCTTCAATGACTTCAGCCACCTCCAGCCTCCCTTCAGAGTAACCAGTACCCAGGCTTCCGCCCAGTGAAAGCACGGGGTAACGGCCTCCCCGGGCAATCCGGTAACCCTGCTCCGCGCTTGACACACCGAGGTCAGCCGACCGCACATCAGGCTGAATCTGCACAGCCGTATCATACAGTTGCAGGGGTGAATATTCCACAGTTTCTTCGTATTCCACATCTATGTCCGGCACCTCGATCTCAAAGTCCACATCCTCACGAAGATCCAGCAACTGGATTAAATCAAGGTAAGCAGTATTCAGCTGATTTTCGGCATTGACCACCTGAAGTTCTTCTGAAGCCTCCTGCGCCTGAATGGTCAGCAGGCCGCCCCGGGGCTGGGTGCCCGCCTCTACCAGCAGAGCGGTTCTTTCTACCTGTTCGCGGGTAATTTCCAATTGGTTACGGGCGGTTTCCAGCAGTTCTTTGCTGAAAAGGATCTGCAGGTAAGCCGAAGCCACAGCAAGGGCAATGTCATTCTCCATGGCTTCCACATCATAGGAAGAAGCCTGCAGCTCATATTCGTCGCGCCTTACGTTGTTGGAAATCTGAAATCCGCTGAAAAGCGTCACCCCGCTGCTGATGCTGAAGTTATTGGTTTGCAGGCGCTCTGTGGAAAACTCATTGGTTATGGGATCCAGTGAACGCCCGTAATTATAATTGTGGGATGCATTGGCGTTCAACGTGGGATAGCGGTTTGCCCGGGTCTGAGAAAGATTCTCTCTGGCCAGATCCACATTCAGTTTTTGTTGTTTTACGCGAAGGTTGTTTTCAAGTGCATAATTCACGCAATCCTCAAGGCTCCAGCGGTTTCCTTCCTGTGCCCTGGGCAAGGCCGGAAACAGCACAAGCAGAACCAGCAAAATACTCAGTCTTGATAACATATTCATTGTTCTTTCAATTTAATCGTCCGCATTGGGCAAACCTCAATGTTCCTGCCCTTGTCAGGGACAAAACAGGTAAAAAATCCTCGGTTGCTCAGGGGAAAATACATTTTATAATCAGGGAAAGACAAATATTGATCTGACCCACAAATGTAATAAACAATCGCACAGGATTGTTTACCCGAATCAAAAATCTTTTAATTTCATTACCTTAGAGTAAGGAAAATGTGATAAGCCAGCACCATAAACACACAAAGAATGAAAGTGGCAATCAGCGGATCAACGGGTTTTGTGGGCAGCAAGGTGGCTTCCCTGTTTCGGCTAAAGGGCCATGAAGTAATGCCTCTGTCCAGACCTGACTTTCAATTGCAACCAGAAGAACTTTCCGAAAAAATATCGGGGAGTGCCGTGGTCATACACCTGGCCGGCGAACCCATCCTGCAAAGATGGACAACCAAAAACCGGCGGCGGATCTATGAAAGCCGGATCAACACCACCAGCCTGCTGGCCGAATCAATCCGGCTTACAAAGCCCAGCCCTGAAACTTTTATTTGTGCTTCGGGGGTGGACATTTACCCCCATAACGGGGTGTACACCGAGTCAGCCGATGAATCAGCCTCCACTTTTGCTGCTGAAGTGGTCCGTGATTGGGAACGTGAGGCAGCTGCGGCTGAAAAAACCTGCCGGACCCTGATGTTCCGTTTCGGGGTGATCCTGGGGAATGACGGCGGTGCACTGCAAAAAATGCTGCTTCCATTCCGCCTGGGGATGGGCGGAAAAATTGCCGGGGGAAAACAAATGATGTCGTGGGTGCATATTGAGGATGTACTGGGAGTCATTCAATACGCCCTGCAACAACCACAACTGGAAGGACCTGTGAACGTTGCCGCTCCCGAAGCCGTCACCAATGCGGAATTCACCAGAACACTGGCCCGGACACTGCGTCGTCCGACTTTCATGCCCCTGCCCGCTTTTGCCTTGCGAATGGTCTTTGGTGAAGCAGCCTCGCTGGTCACCAAAGGACGTACTGTGGTGCCTGAAAAATTAACATTCACCGGTTACCCTTTCCGCTTTCCTGATCTGGAAAGCGCACTGAAGGATCTGCTGAATCAGTAAGGGCCTCCGCTGAACCATTCATCAGAGAATGCCTATGCGGATCTTCACCGGGGTGCAGAAAACCAACGAAATGACCTGCCGGATCTGGCGGCAGTTAACCGAACAACAGGGAAAAAACCTGGTCGATACGCGTTACGGGATGCACACGGATTCCGAAATTTTTCTTTTCCAGGCCTTTCAGGTTGTGGCGGGATACGAATATCTCTTCAAAGCCCAGTTTGCCGGCCTCCGAGATCCTTTGCTCAATATGAGTTACCGGACGCACCTCTCCGGTCAGCCCCACTTCAGCTGCGAAACAGCTTTTTTCTCCCACCGGAATGTCTTCATTGGATGACAGAACGGCAGAAATCACCCCCAGGTCAATGGCCGGGTCACTGACCTTTAGCCCCCCGGTCACATTCAGGAAAACATCCTTGGCTGCAATGCGGAACCCGCATCTTTTTTCCAGCACCGCCAGCAACATATTCATTCGCCGCAGGTCAAAACCGGTGGCAGACCGCTGCGGTGTACCATATGCCGCTGAACTGACAAGGGCCTGGGTTTCGATCAGCAAAGGCCTCAGCCCTTCAATGGTGGCAGACACCGTCACCCCGCTTACCGCATCATCTCTTCTCGACAGCAAAAGCTCTGAAGGGTTCGGAACCTCACGCAATCCATTTTCACGCATTTCGTAGATGCCCAGCTCACTGGTACTGCCGAAGCGGTTTTTGGTTGCCCGGAGAACCCGGTACATATTATTATGATCCCCTTCAAACTGGAGTACCGCATCCACCATATGTTCCAGTAGCTTTGGCCCGGCCAGCGACCCCTCCTTTGTGATATGGCCGATGATAAAAACCGGGGTTCCGCTTTCTTTGGCATAGCGCTGAAAGGCCGCGGCAGACTCCCGGATCTGGGCCACACTGCCCGCTGTGGAATCCACATGGTCGGTGGTCAGCGTCTGTACCGAATCCACCACCACCACATCCGGTTTAATTTCCCCGATGTGTGCAAAAATGCTTTCTGTTCCGGTTTCCGTCAGCACATAGCAGGCCGGATGCTGACTTCCCAGCCTCCCGGCACGCATGCTCAGCTGCATGTCACTTTCTTCACCGGATACATATAAAACCTTACAGTCCCTCATTTGCATGGCCACCTGCAGCATCAGGGTGGACTTCCCGATCCCGGGTTCTCCGCCAAGCAGCATGAGGGCCCCCGGCACGATTCCACCGCCGAGCACCCGATTCAGTTCTTCACTGCCTGCATGCAGCCGTTTAACTGATGTCATGTCCACTTCATGAATCAACCGGGGTTTTGATTCTGCCTTCAATAAATGTCCGTGTCCTTTTTTCCGGGCATCATGCTTTTCTACCACCTCTTCCACAAAAGTATTCCACTCTCCGCATGAGGTACACCGGCCCATCCACTTCGGGGACTGTGCGCCGCAATTTGTGCAAAAAAAAGCTGTTTTGGATTTGGCCATACACGGAAATC
>PWIY01000271.1 GCA_003560215.1 Bacteroidales bacterium
GGCAGTGTGAATGCCGATCTGGTAATGGCAACTGATCCTGACGGAGATCGCCTTGGCGTTGCGATAAGGGATCGGTCAGGTAACTTTGTGTTGCTCAACGGAAATCAGATGGCCACCCTGCTGACCTATTATGTGCTCAGGCAGATGAAAGAGCAGGATCGGCTTGCTCCCGGCGATTATATTGTCAAAACCATTGTGACCACCGAGTTGCTGTCTGACATTGCTGCGGCTTTTGATGTGGAGTCCGTGAATGTGCTGACAGGCTTCAAGTACATTGCAGAAGTGATCAGGCAACGGGAAGGGAAGCAGCGCTTCCTCTGTGGTGGTGAGGAAAGTTACGGCTTCCTGGTGGGCGATCTTGTGCGTGATAAGGACGCTGTGATTGCCTGTTGCATGATTGCAGAAACAGCTGCATGGGCCCGTGAAAACGGCATGGAGTTGTATGAGTTGTTGACAGAGATTTACAAAGAATACGGGTTGTGGGTTGAAAGTTTATTGTCCATCACCAGGAAAGGAATTGAAGGTGGTGAGGAGATCCGTGAAATGATGGATAACTTCCGTAACAGCCCGCCGGAAAGCCTGGATGGCATGGCCCTGGCCCGCGTACTCGATTACCAGACAGGAACAGACAGGGATGTCTTTACCAACGAAACTTCACCCATTCAGCTTCCAAAATCCAATGTGCTGCAGTTTATCCTTGAGGATGGCAGCCGCATTACAATGCGGCCATCGGGTACAGAGCCAAAAATTAAATTTTATTTCGGATGTCCTTCCTCTCTTGATGATGCAGCGGACTATGAAGGCAAGCGTGCCAGGTTGCTGGAGCGGATTGAAAGGATTAAAAAAGAGATGAAGCTGGATCAGGGTTAAACTTACCTGAACCGGCTTCTCTGCTCCCGGAGCCGTTGGATGTTTTCCGGATCATCGGGGTCTTCCCGGTAATCCAGATAGGCCTCGATGAATTCAGGGTGATCTCTGAAAAGGATGTTTAACCTGTCTTCCACCGGAGGCGCCCAAAGGATCAGTAAAATGATCATGAGTCCGGCTGCCCTGATGTACATCCTGGGGCAAAACGGGTCGAACTTCTTCTTGATGTACTGAATCCCGGTCATTGTCCCGGTGAATAAAACCAGGAGAATCAGGGCAGATGACAGCATGAACTGCATCCCCGGATAAAAAAAGAAACCAAATAGTATGGCAATCAATGCGTAAGATGAGATGATCCCCATCAGTATGGTGGGAATGATCCGGAAGACTGTGATTGATTGCCTGATCTCCAGGTAAAGAAGCTGAAGGGGCTGGAGCTTGTTAAAAATAAAAAAGCCAAACCACAGATAGTATATGGCAAGCAGGGTGGTGGTCACCAGCAGGGCATAATTCAGCACCGGCCCCAGGATGATCCTCAGGATCCATACGGCAACCACCGTTACCGCTCCCGCCTTCTCCAGTTTATTGATCAGGGTATCTTTTTGCTTCATAATCGATCGTGCTTATACGATGTTCACCTCGGGTTCCAGCATGACCCCGAAGCGTTCTTTTACTGAATCCCGTATCCGGCCTGCCAGGTTCAGAATGTCTGTGCCGGTGGCATTTCCGTGATTAATCAGAACCAGGGCTTGTTTGGAATGAACCCCGGCATCTCCGGCTCTGTAGCCCTTCCAGCCAGCCTGGTCTATCAGCCAGCCGGCCGCCAGTTTCATGCCGCTGTTTTCAGGAAACGCAACGATGCCCGGGTGAGCCTCTTTTAACCGGCGATAGGTGTGTTCCGGAACCACGGGATTTTTAAAAAAGCTTCCTGCATTGCCGGTTATTTCCGGATCCGGTAACTTGCTTTCTCTTATTCTGCAGACGGCGGCCCTGACATCGGCGATGTCAGGACTGCTGCAGCCCATGCTTTCCAGTTCTTTTTGCAGCCCTCCGTAGTCAGTCCGGATCACCGGGTTTTTATCCAGGTTAAAGGTAACGGACAGTATGATGTATTTGTTTTTGCCTTCTTGTTTGAAAAAGCTGTTCCGGTAAGCAAAACGACATGCTGACCGGTTGAATGTCCTGATCCTGCCACTTTCTTTGCACCAGGCTTCCAGGCTGTAAAAATGATCCCTGAGTTCCACTCCGTAGGCGCCGATGTTTTGAATGGGGCTGCTCCCGGCTTGTCCGGGGATCAGGGAAAGGTTTTCCAGACCGCCCCAGCCGTTGTCCACACAAAAGGCCACCAGCTCGTCCCATGGTTCACCTGCGGCAACCTCCAGGAAAACGTTTTTTTGGTCCTCTGCCACGACCTTTTTTCCCCGGAGACCCATATGCAGGACGGTTCCGTTGTAATCATCACGGAAAAGCAGGTTGCTGCCGCCGCCGAGCACCAGGTGTGGTTTGGCCCTGAAATCAGGATCATTGAAGATGTCCGGTAGGTCGCCCCGGGATGTGATCCCTGCATAATACCTTGCTGTAACATCCATCCCAAAGGTATTCAGGTGCTTAAGGGGGTAACTTTCCTGGATAAACATATGGCGCAAGGGGGCTTTGCAGTGGGTTTAAAAAGGCCTTTCAGGCCGGCAGGCAAAGTTAATGCAAAAAGTCTTTTCGAAAAGAATTCCCGGAAAGAATCAACGGGTCAGAACGATGTTTTTTTCATCGATCATTTTCCGGAGGTTGATCAGTGCATACCGCATCCGGCCCAATGCCGTGTTGATGCTGACATCCGTCTGCTGAGCGATCTCCTTGAAGCTCATTTCCTGGTAATGCCGCATTTTCAGCACCGTTTTCTGTTCTTCCGGAAGATGCTCAATGAGCTTTTTGACATCGCTGTGAATCTGACCTGTGATGATCCGGTCTTCGATGGTTTCATCGTAAACCTTCAGTGTTTCAAAAAGATCGTATTCTTCACTGTTTTCGCGCATGGGCATGCGTTTTGACCTCCTGAAGTAGTCAATGATCAGGTTGTGCGATATGCGCATGGCCCAGGGAAGGAATTTACCTTCCTCGTTGTAGTTGCCTGAGCGGAGCGTGTTGATGATTTTGATGAAGGCATCCTGAAAGATATCTTCCGCCAGGTGCTTGTCCTTGACAATAATCATGATATAGGAAAACAGCTTTCGCTGGTGGCGGTTGATAAGTGATTCCAGGGCATTGTGATCACCGGAAATGAACAGACGTATCAACTCCTGATCGCTAATCGTTGTGCGGTCATTCATAGTAATGGCCTCCGTATGGTTCAATTAGCGTAAGGGTCTAGTCTATAGTCTGTCCTCCATGTTTGTCGGTGAGAAATTGGTGTTGACTGATCAAAATTTTGGAATCAGACAAATATAGAATATTTTTTTACAACTCTCAAAAAAAATCGATAAAAAAATAATATTAGCGGTTCATCGTGTATAAAAAGCGTTTAATGCTTTTCTTGGGTGTTTTTTCAAACTCTTCGGGAACAATTTTAATCCTGGAAATGTGCATATAAGCAGGTATGCTGTCATTGAGATCGGTTTTGTACTGTTCAAGAATTTGCTTGAGTCCTGCCTCGTTAACATTTTCCTGATCAATTTGTTCATAATCCGGGTAAACAAGTGCTTCCAGGATGCCCTCCTTGTCAACAACCAGTGATTCCTGGATAAATGGTTTGTTGTTCAGTTTGGCTTCCACCTCTTCCGGATAAATGTTCTGGCCCGACGGGCCAAGGATCATGCTTTTGCTTCTGCCCTTGATGTGGAGGTAATTGTCATTGTCAAGCAGTCCGAGATCGCCTGTGTGCAGCCACCCTTCCTCATCCAGGGCATCCCTGGTTGCTTCCTCGTTTTTATAATATCCTGCCATGACGTTTTCTCCTTTAACCAGAATTTCACCCACAATATTCCTGGGATCGGGGCTGTCAATTTTTGCCTCGAGTGTATCCACCACTTTGCCGGATGCGCCAATTTTGGTGTTCCTCCAGTTGGCATAACTGATCAGCGGGCCACACTCTGTCATCCCATAACCAATGGAGTAGGGGAAGCCGATCCTGTGCAGAAACAGTTCCACTTCTTTGTTGAGGGGGGCGCCCCCGATAACTACTTCATGGAAGTTGCCTCCGAAAACGTCCACCAGCTTGCTTTTGATTTTTTGATAAATGATGCGGTTAACCAATGGTGTGTTCATCAGCGCCTTCATGTGAGGCTTTTGTATGGCGGGCAATATCTGCTTTTTGTATATTTTTTCAATGATAAGGGGAACGGCAAGCACAAGCCGTGGCCGGATCTTCCTGAAAGCCTCCAGAATTACCTGCGGAGATGGTGTTTTGGTGAGCAGGGTAATATTGCACCCGAGTGTGAAAGGCCATAAGAACTCAAAAGCGCAACCGTAGGCATGGGCAAGAGGAAGGAAGGAAACGATGGCGTCACCCGGATCAAGCGGCATGTTGTTGTTCGCATAAATGATATTGGCCACCAGGCTGTTGTGTCTGAGCATGACTCCCTTGGTGAAACCGGTTGTGCCTGATGTATAGCTGATTACGGCCAGATCATCGTTGGAAATATCAGGGAAATTTAAATTATCGGACTGAACCCCGTATGGGTAATTTCTCTGGTAAAGGTTTTCCACCTCTTCGGCTTTGCCACTCAGCGGGTGGTTTTCATTTTCAGACAGAATTGAAAAGTCATTCAGGGAAACGATTCCCAAAAGGCCCTTCATTTTTTCCGTGTCCAGGGCGTCGAAGAGTGTGTCGGATGCAAGCAGAAGCTTCGATTCTGAATGGGTTACGATATGGTGAACGTCGTTGGGCTTGAAGTCGGGCAGAATAGGAACTACCACGGCACCGTAGGTGACCACGGCAAGATAGGAAATGCCCCATTTGGCGGAGTTTTTGCCCAGCAGGGATATCTTATCACCTTTTTTTATTCCGTAAGCTTCAAAGCGTGTGTGCAAATGGATGATGTGACCGGCAACTTCACTGTATGTATAACTTTTGCCGCGATAGTCGGCCAGTGCCTGGTTTTTCCAGTTGTTCCGGATTGCTTTACGGATAATACCGGTAAGGGTTTCCTGCATCATGACATCAAGCTATTTTGAGACAAAACGATTGTTTGATTTTATTTGTTTATGCAATGTACAAATTTATGATCAATAATGACAAAAGGCAAAAGGCCCTTTGCGGGATGTGCCGGTAAATTAATTGTAACTTTGCAGATTCTGTTAATCATCAGCTTGCCTTTATGGATATTGATCATCTTGACAGCAAATCCTGGATTCTCATAAAAGGAGCACGGGTACACAACCTGAAGGGAGTGGATGTGGCTGTTGCACGCAACCGCCTGGTGGTGATCACCGGCTTGTCGGGTTCAGGGAAATCTTCCCTGGCTTTTGACACCCTTTACTCCGAGGGGCAGCGGCGCTATGTGGAAAGCCTGAGTGCTTA